>NZ_JAQFJH010000038.1:0-1913 GCF_030440025.1 Streptococcus sp. SO2 | reverse complement strand
GTCAGAACTGATTGTTCGCTTAAGCGAAGCCCTATAACAGCCTGCTTGTAAGAGCGAACAGTTTTTGAGACCACATCAATATGTTTAGTAATCAACGGCGAACTCATTACAAGAGAACCATATCCAGCTCGAATTCCTTTATCTAGGACATAAGCCAACGTATCAAGCGCTTCTGAGTTTAATTCTACCACTAATTCGGTTAAATTGTAAACAACCACTGTTGCAACATGGTCTCGCTGTTTGCCTTCTAACCGTTCCTGAATCTTGAACTCCATCATATCTAAGCCTTCTAGATATTCCTCTGGACTTGCAAGAATCGTCACTCCTTCCATTTCAGGTAAGTTATGATACTTCGGTGCCAAGACGATAACTTTCTGTTTCCCTTTGGCAATGTGTTTCACCAAGGCTGTCATCTGCTCTTCTTTATCTGTTAGATAGAGAAGATTGCCTTTAGCCAGGTTCCAAGTAACAGGCTCAACTGTCTCCAAGTCAAGTCCTAATGGCACGAGGCCGTGTTCATAGGCAATCTGCACGCTTGCACGACTATAGAAGTCTTTCTCTGTCAACTCCTCTGGTACCATCGGAATGGCACTTGGGCGCTGTCCGGTCCAGGCTTCTTGGAGGGAAGCGACTGCTTGGCGCAGGTTGTTGAGGACTTGAGTATCATTGGCTCCATAAACTGGGAGAGCCAGCTGGATGACATCCACCTCTTCACGCTTCATAAGGGCACGTCCCTTGATATCTTCCATAGTCATAGCAAGTGGTGTAGAGCCCACGATGGCCCGCACTTCACCTGCCTCATTTTGTGGCAGGCTCAACTGGTGCTTGAAGTTCGAGTAGAGCTGAGCACGAAGGTTGGTCTGGCGACCGGCTGTCACCAAGAGGTGAACCCCGATACTGAGACCTTCACGAGAGATACGCACCAAGAGCTTGAAGAGTTCCGCCTCATAGGCTTCTTCCTTGAAGGCCTCATAGCTATCTAAGAGGATGACGATAGCCGGCTCTTCCTGACCACTGGCCTGACGGTAGAGGTCTAAGGTCCCAACACCATAGTCCGCAAGGAGTTTCTTACGACGGTTGAGTTCTCTCTCCATGATTCGTACAAATTTAGAGATCTTCTCTGTTTGGTCCAAAAGCATGGTATCCGCCACCTGTGGAAGCTTGGACAATGGAGCCAAACCATTGGTCCCAAAGTCCATCAAGTACATGGTAAGGGCATTGGGACTGAATTTGCGAGCCAAGTCCATACCAGCAGTCTGAAGGAAGGTGGTCTTTCCTGTACCCGGACTTCCGTAGAGGAGGATATGACCATCCTTGGAGAGATTGATAGAGACGGCTTCCTGCTTCTGGGCCTGCGGGATATCTGCCATTCCAAGTAGAACTGAGAGTGGTTTCTCTTGTGCCCAGGCTACTGTCGGTTGCACTTCTTCCAGCTCGTCTAACGCGATGCGCTCTTTGAGCGGTGGCAACCATGGCTGTGGTACTGGAGGAATCTCTTGTTCTTCACACAAGAGCTGGATATGGTGCACTATCGCATCCAACTCTGTCGGAACTTCCTTGATCTCATCCACATCTTCTAAGCCTGATAGGTCTTCATTCAAGATCTCATATTGGCCCAATTCATTGATCAAGTAGATGGTGTGGTCCTCGATCCCCATATCGTCCTTGTCCGGCTGGTAATCTGCCCCTGACCAGGCTGACTGGAAGAGTTCATAGACTTCGTTATTCCCGACCTGTAGATAGGCACGTCCTGTCTGAGTGATCTCGGCTGCGTCCGGCGTATGAAGCATTTCATTGGAGTCCGAACGGTCCGCCACCTTAAGGGCGATCTTGAAGCGTGAGTTAGACCAGATCTGGTCATCCACCACACCAGATGGTTTCTGAGTAGCTAGGATCAAGTGGACCCCGAGGGA
>NZ_JAQFJH010000037.1:0-2610 GCF_030440025.1 Streptococcus sp. SO2 | reverse complement strand
AATTCAAAACCTTGAAGTTGTACAAGTTGTTCCAGAAAAGAACGTTATCCTTATCAAAGGTAACGTACCAGGTGCTAAGAAATCTCTTATCACTATCAAATCAGCAGTTAAAGCTGGTAAATAATAAAGAAAGGGGAAATCAGTCACAATGGCAAACGTAACATTATTTGACCAAACTGGTAAAGAAGCTGGCCAAGTTGTTCTTAACGATGCAGTATTTGGTATCGAACCAAATGAATCAGTTGTGTTTGATGTCGTCATCAGCCAACGCGCAAGCCTTCGTCAAGGAACACACGCTGTTAAAAACCGCTCTGCAGTATCAGGTGGTGGACGCAAACCATGGCGTCAAAAAGGAACTGGACGTGCTCGTCAAGGTTCTATCCGCTCACCACAATGGCGTGGTGGTGGTGTTGTCTTCGGACCAACTCCACGTTCATACGGCTACAAACTTCCGCAAAAAGTTCGTCGCCTAGCTCTTAAATCAATTTACTCTGAAAAAGTTGCTGAAAACAAATTCGTAGCTGTAGACGCTCTTTCATTTACAGCTCCAAAAACTGCTGAATTTGCTAAAGTTCTTGCAGCATTGAACATCGATTCTAAAGTTCTTGTTATCCTTGAAGAAGGAAATGAATTCGCAGCTCTTTCAGCTCGCAACCTTCCAAACGTGAAAGTTGCAACTGCTACAACTGCAAGTGTTCTTGACATCGCAAATAGCGACAAACTTCTTGTCACACAAGCAGCTATCTCTAAAATCGAGGAGGTTCTTGCATAATGAATTTGTATGATGTTATCAAAAAACCTGTCATCACTGAAAGCTCAATGGCTCAACTTGAAGCAGGTAAATATGTATTTGAAGTTGACACTCGTGCACACAAACTTTTGATCAAGCAAGCTGTTGAAGCTGCTTTCGAAGGTGTTAAAGTTGCCAACGTTAACACAATCAACGTAAAACCAAAAGCGAAACGTGTTGGACGTTACACTGGTTTTACTAATAAAACTAAAAAAGCTATCATCACACTTACAGCTGATTCAAAAGCAATCGAGTTGTTTGCTGCTGAAGCTGAATAATCTAAGGAGGAAATATCGTGGGAATTCGTGTTTATAAACCAACAACAAACGGTCGCCGTAATATGACTTCTTTGGATTTCGCTGAAATCACAACAAGCACTCCTGAAAAATCATTGCTTGTTGCTTTGAAGAGCAAGGCTGGTCGTAACAACAACGGTCGTATCACTGTTCGTCACCAAGGTGGTGGACACAAACGTTTCTACCGTTTGGTTGACTTCAAACGTAACAAAGACAACGTTGAAGCTGTTGTTAAAACAATCGAGTACGATCCAAACCGTTCTGCAAACATCGCCCTTGTACACTACACTGACGGTGTGAAAGCATACATCATCGCTCCAAAAGGTCTTGAAGTTGGTCAACGTATCGTTTCAGGTCCAGAAGCAGATATCAAAGTCGGAAACGCACTTCCACTTGCTAACATCCCAGTTGGTACTTTGATCCACAACATCGAGTTGAAACCAGGTCGTGGTGGAGAATTGGTACGTGCAGCTGGAGCTTCTGCTCAAGTATTGGGTCAAGAAGGTAAATATGTTCTTGTTCGTCTTCAATCTGGCGAAGTACGTATGATTCTTGGAACTTGTCGTGCAACAGTTGGTGTTGTCGGAAACGAACAACATGGACTTGTGAACCTTGGTAAAGCAGGACGTAGCCGTTGGAAAGGTATCCGCCCAACAGTTCGTGGTTCTGTAATGAACCCTAACGATCACCCACACGGTGGTGGTGAAGGTAAAGCACCAGTTGGTCGTAAAGCGCCATCTACTCCATGGGGCAAACCTGCTCTTGGTCTTAAAACTCGTAACAAGAAAGCGAAATCTGACAAACTTATCGTTCGTCGTCGCAACGAGAAATAATAGTAAACTAGTCGCCTAAGCAACTAGGAAATCCGCCAGCTCGGTAGCGCTCCATGTGAGCGCAAGCCGCTGTGGTACAACATTTAAAGGAGAAAATATAAAAATGGGACGCAGTCTTAAAAAAGGACCTTTCGTCGATGAGCATTTGATGAAAAAAGTTGAAGCTCAAGCTAACGACGAAAAGAAAAAAGTTATCAAAACTTGGTCACGTCGTTCGACGATCTTCCCAAGTTTCATTGGTTACACTATTGCAGTTTATGACGGACGTAAACACGTACCTGTTTACATCCAAGAGGACATGGTAGGTCACAAACTTGGTGAATTTGCACCAACTCGTACTTACAAAGGTCACGCTGCAGACGACAAGAAAACACGTAGAAAATAAGGAGAACATAAATGGCAGAAATTACTTCAGCTAAAGCAATGGCTCGTACAGTACGTGTTTCACCTCGTAAATCACGTCTTGTTCTTGACAACATCCGTGGTAAAAGCGTAGCCGATGCTATTGCAATCTTGACATTCACACCAAACAAAGCTGCTGAAATCATCTTGAAAGTCTTGAATTCAGCTGTAGCTAACGCTGAAAACAACTTTGGTTTGGACAAAGCTAACTTGGTAGTATCTGAAGCATTCGCAAACGAAGGACCAACTATGAAACGTTTCCGTCCACGTGCGAAAGGTTCAGCTTCAC
>NZ_JAQFJH010000036.1:0-2611 GCF_030440025.1 Streptococcus sp. SO2 | reverse complement strand
AATTCAAAACCTTGAAGTTGTACAAGTTGTTCCAGAAAAGAACGTTATCCTTATCAAAGGTAACGTACCAGGTGCTAAGAAATCTCTTATCACTATCAAATCAGCAGTTAAAGCTGGTAAATAATAAGGAAAGGGGAATACAGTCAAAATGGCAAATGTAACATTATTCGACCAAACTGGTAAACAAGCGGGCGAAGTTGTTCTTAACGATGCAATCTTTGGTATCGAACCAAACCAATCTGTTGTGTTTGATGTCATCATCAGCCAACGTGCTAGCCTTCGTCAAGGAACTCACGCTGTTAAAAACCGTTCAGCCGTTTCAGGTGGCGGACGCAAACCATGGCGTCAAAAAGGAACTGGACGTGCTCGTCAAGGTTCTATCCGCTCTCCACAATGGCGTGGTGGTGGAATCGTCTTCGGACCAACTCCACGTAGCTATGCGTACAAACTTCCTCAAAAAGTTCGTCGCCTTGCACTAAAATCTGTTTACTCAGAAAAAGTTGCTGAAAACAAATTTGTAGCCGTTGATTCTCTTGAATTTACAGCTCCAAAAACTGCTGAATTTGCAAAAGTTCTTGCAGCTTTGAGCATCGATTCTAAAGTCCTTGTTATTCTTGAAGAAGGAAACGAATTCGCAGCTCTTTCAGCTCGTAACCTTCCAAACGTGAAAGTTGCGACTGCTACAACTGCAAGTGTTCTTGACATCGCAAATAGTGACAAACTTCTTGTTACTCAAGCAGCTATCTCTAAAATCGAGGAGGTTCTTGCATAATGAATTTGTATGATGTTATCAAAAAACCTGTTATCACTGAAAGCTCAATGGCTCAACTTGAAGCAGGAAAATATGTATTTGAAGTTGACACTCGTGCACACAAACTTTTGATCAAGCAAGCTGTTGAAGCTGCTTTTGAAGGTGTTAAAGTTGCAAATGTTAACACAATCAACGTAAAACCTAAAGCTAAACGTGTTGGACGTTACACTGGTTTTACTAACAAAACTAAAAAAGCTATCATCACTCTTACAGCTGATTCAAAAGCAATCGAGTTGTTTGCTGCTGAAGCTGAATAATCTAAGGAGGAAATATCGTGGGAATTCGTGTTTATAAACCAACAACAAACGGTCGCCGTAATATGACTTCTTTGGATTTCGCTGAAATCACAACAAGCACACCAGAAAAAACTTTGCTTGTTGCTTTGAAGAACAAGGCTGGTCGTAACAACAACGGTCGTATCACAGTTCGTCACCAAGGTGGTGGACACAAACGTTTCTACCGTTTGGTTGACTTTAAACGTAACAAAGATAACGTTGAAGCAGTTGTTAAAACTATCGAGTACGATCCAAACCGTTCTGCAAACATCGCTCTTGTACACTACACTGACGGTGTGAAAGCATACATCATCGCTCCAAAAGGTCTTGAAGTTGGTCAACGTATCGTTTCAGGTCCTGAAGCAGATATCAAAGTAGGTAACGCTCTTCCACTTGCTAACATCCCAGTTGGTACTTTGGTCCACAACATTGAGTTGAAACCAGGTCGTGGTGGTGAATTGGTTCGTGCTGCTGGAGCTTCTGCTCAAGTATTGGGACAAGAAGGTAAATACGTTCTTGTTCGTCTTCAATCAGGCGAAGTTCGTATGATTCTTGGAACTTGTCGTGCTACAGTTGGTGTTGTCGGAAACGAACAACATGGACTTGTAAACCTTGGTAAAGCAGGACGTAGCCGTTGGAAAGGTATCCGCCCAACAGTTCGTGGTTCTGTAATGAACCCTAACGATCACCCACACGGTGGTGGTGAAGGTAAAGCACCAGTTGGTCGTAAAGCACCATCTACTCCATGGGGCAAACCTGCTCTTGGTCTTAAAACTCGTAACAAGAAAGCGAAATCTGACAAACTTATCGTTCGTCGTCGCAACGAGAAATAATTTAAAACTAGTCGCTTAAGCAACTAGGAAATTCCGCCAGCTCGGTAGCGCTCCTTGTGAGCGCAAGCCGCTGTGGTACAAAATTTAAAGGAGAAAATATAAAAATGGGACGCAGTCTTAAAAAAGGACCTTTCGTCGATGAGCATTTGATGAAAAAAGTTGAAGCTCAAGCTAACGACGAAAAGAAAAAAGTTATCAAAACTTGGTCACGTCGTTCAACGATCTTCCCAAGTTTCATTGGTTACACAATCGCAGTTTATGATGGACGTAAACACGTACCTGTTTACATCCAAGAAGACATGGTAGGTCACAAACTTGGTGAATTCGCACCAACTCGTACTTACAAAGGTCACGCCGCAGACGACAAGAAGACACGTAGAAAATAAGGAGAACATAAATGGCAGAAATTACTTCAGCTAAAGCAATGGCTCGCACAGTACGTGTTTCACCTCGTAAATCACGTCTTGTTCTTGACAACATCCGTGGTAAAAGCGTAGCCGATGCAATCGCAATTTTGACATTCACTCCAAACAAAGCTGCTGAAATCATCTTGAAAGTTTTGAACTCAGCTGTAGCTAACGCTGAAAACAACTTTGGTTTGGACAAAGCTAACTTGGTAGTATCTGAAGCATTCGCAAACGAAGGACCAACTATGAAACGTTTCCGTCCACGTGCGAAAGGTTCAGCTTCAC
>NZ_JAQFJH010000035.1:0-2852 GCF_030440025.1 Streptococcus sp. SO2 | reverse complement strand
AATCTTACAAAAATGTAAGATTACAGACCTCTTTTGTAAGGTTATGTTATGGCAAGCTATCTTCATTTGGAGTAAACTTATAGCATAAAGAAAAAGGAGAGAAACCATGAAAACAATCTTACAGAAGAAACAAACAAGTAAACCAAGTCCAAAAGAGATCGAGCGAGTTCAGCTCGGTTGCGCTATTATGCAGGCTCAGTTTCAATTAATGGGATATTAAAAAGGAGATTATCATGACACTATTAGATGTAAAACACGTTCAAAAGATTTATAAAACACGTTTCCAAGGCAACCAAGTAGAAGCCCTGAAAGATATTCACTTTACTGTAGAAAAAGGCGACTACGTTGCCATTATGGGTGAGTCTGGTTCTGGGAAATCAACCCTACTCAATATTCTCGCCATGCTTGACAAACCAACTCGTGGTCAGGTCTTCCTAAACGGAACAGACACAGCTACCATTAAAAATACTGAAGCATCAAGCTTCCGTCGTGAAAAGTTAGGCTTTGTCTTCCAAGACTTCAATTTGTTAGATACGCTTTCTGTTAAAGACAATATCTTACTCCCTTTGGTATTGTCTAGAAAGCCTATTACAGAAATGATGAAAAAATTGGTCGTAACGGCTGAAAATCTTGGCATCAACCAATTGCAGGAGAAGTATCCTTATGAAATTTCTGGGGGGCAAAAACAACGGGTAGCAGTTGCACGCGCCATCATTACAGAACCTGAAATTCTCCTTGCTGATGAGCCAACAGGAGCTCTAGATTCTAAGTCATCTTCAGCCCTCCTTGATATCTTTGATCAAATCAATGAACAAGGACAAACCATTCTCATGGTGACCCACTCGACAGCTGCGGCCAGCCGTGCTAAACGTGTCCTCTTCATCAAGGACGGCATTCTCTATAATCAAATCTACCGTGGTGAAAAGACTGAACGTCAGATGTTCCAAGAGATCTCTGACACCTTAACTGTTATGGCAAGTGAGGTGAACTAGTATGTTTCGATTAACAAATAAGTTGGCCATATCCAACTTAATCAAAAACCGCAAACTCTATTATCCCTTTGCTTTGTCTGTCGTTTTGGCAGTCACTATTAGCTATCTCTTTTATTCCCTAGCCTTTAATCCTAAAATTGTGGATTTGCGTGGTGCGTCTGCCATTCAATTTACCTTACAACTAGGGCTTGTCGTAGTGACACTTGCATCTGCCATTATCGTTCTTTATGCCAATAGTTTTGTCATGAAAAATCGATCCAAAGAACTGGGTGTATATGGCATGTTGGGCTTAGAAAAGCGTCACTTGATTGGTATGACCTTCAAGGAACTCTTGATTTTTGGGCTAGTAACAGTCACTGCTGGTATTGGGATTGGTGCCCTCTTTGACAATCTCATCTTTGCATTATTGCTTAAACTTGCAAAGATGAAGGTAGAGTTAGTAGCCACCTTCCAATGGTCCGTAGTCCTTTCCATCCTTCTGGTATTTGGGCTTGTCTTTTTAGTCATTGTCTTCCTAAATGCTATCCGCATTATCCGTATGGATGCACTCCAACTCTCTCGTGAGAAAGCAAAAGGTGAAAAGAAGGGGCGTTTCCTAGTTCTTCAAACACTTGTAGGGCTAATTGCACTAGGTAGTGGCTACTATCTAGCACAAAGCGTAAAAGACCCAATTTCAGCAACCCTAACTTTCTTTATTGCCGTCATGTTGGTCATAGTTGCGACCTATCTTTTATTCAATGCTGGTATTACAGTTTTCTTACAGCTACTCAAGAAAAACAAAAGATATTACTATAAACCAAATAACCTTATCTCTGTGTCTAACCTTATCTTTCGTATGAAGAAAAATGCGGTCGGTTTAGCAACCATTGCCATCCTTTCAACCATGGTTTTGGTTACCATGTCAGCAGCAACCAGTATCTACAACGGATCTGAAAATATAAAAAATATTATGTATCCTCACGATTTTGATGTTAAGGGAAATAATATTGAAGTTGAGGATTTAGAGAAACTTTTGACTCAGTATGCAAGTGAAAAGAACTTAACGATTAGCAACAAAGACGTTCTTAGATATGCCAGCTTCGGCATTTCCAGTCAAGATGGGACCAAATTAACCACCTTTGAAAAAGGGGAGAATAGTGTTATGCCTAAGACTGTCTTCTTAGTTTTTGACCAAAAAGATTACGAAAAAATGACTGGACAAATGCTAAATCTTACTGGTAATGAAGTAGGTCTTTGGGCTAAAAATAACCAACTAAAAGGTCAGAAATCATTTAGTCTTAACAGTCAGGAGTATAGTATCAAGCAAGAAATCCAGCAAGATTTTTTAGCTAACCATGTTTCCAATCTCTATATCCTTTTAGTTTCAGATTTTAACTACCTAGTTGTACCAGATCTTCAAAGCTTTTTGGATCAGTACCAAGATTCTGCTGTCTACCCTCAGTTTTATGGTGGTATGGATGTCACCGCAAGTCTAGAGGAACAGTTAAAACTAGCTGATGATTTTGATGCGTATGTAAATAATTTTAGCCATAATCTCAAGAGTGAAGATGCTATGGTTTACGGGGGTAATGGTTCAAGTGATGCAATTGCCCAAATGAATGTTCTCTATGGAGGTGTCCTCTTTATTGGTATTTTCCTCTCTATCATCTTTATGATAGGTACTGTACTGGTTATCTACTATAAACAAATCTCAGAAGGTTATGAAGACCGTGAACGCTTTGTCATCCTGCAAAAGGTTGGTTTGGATCAAAAACAAATCAAGCAAACCATTAACAAGCAGGTTTTGACTGTCTTCTTCCTCCCTGTAATCTTTGCCTTCCTACACCTTGCTTTTGCCTATCACATGTTGAGTTTGATTCT
>NZ_JAQFJH010000034.1:0-2904 GCF_030440025.1 Streptococcus sp. SO2 | reverse complement strand
TGGAACGCAATAATCGTAAAGTTCTTGTTGGACGTGTTGTATCTGACAAAATGGACAAGACAATCACAGTTGTAGTTGAAACAAAACGTAACCACCCAGTCTATGGTAAACGTATTAACTACTCTAAGAAATACAAAGCACATGATGAAAACAATGTTGCCAAAGAAGGCGATATCGTACGTATCATGGAAACTCGTCCGCTTTCAGCTACAAAACGTTTCCGTCTTGTAGAAGTTGTTGAAGAAGCGGTCATCATCTAATCAAACCTGAAAGGAGAAAACTGAAATGATTCAAACAGAAACTCGTTTGAAAGTCGCAGACAACAGCGGTGCGCGCGAAATCTTGACTATCAAAGTTCTTGGTGGTTCAGGACGTAAATTTGCAAACATCGGTGATGTTATCGTGGCATCTGTAAAACAAGCTACTCCTGGTGGTGCGGTTAAAAAAGGTGACGTTGTAAAAGCTGTTATCGTTCGTACTAAATCAGGTGCTCGTCGTGCTGATGGTTCATACATCAAATTTGACGAAAACGCAGCAGTTATCATCCGTGAAGACAAAACTCCTCGCGGAACACGTATCTTTGGCCCAGTTGCACGTGAATTGCGTGAAGGTGGCTTCATGAAGATCGTGTCACTTGCTCCAGAAGTACTTTAATTGGTTGCTCAAAGAAAATTAAAACAAGTCTAGGAAGTGAAACGAAAGCATAACTTAAGTTAGGTGAGTTGAAACTGACGAAGGATTGCTTTGATTTTCGCAGAGCAAAAACAAACAAACTAGTCCCCTAGCTTCAGGCTAGGGTGCCCTTATGGGCGTAAGAAAAATCAAGGAGAAACCTAATGTTTGTAAAAAAAGGCGACAAAGTTCGCGTAATTGCTGGTAAAGATAAGGGAACAGAAGCTGTTGTCCTTACTGCCCTTCCAAAAGTAAACAAAGTTATCGTTGAAGGTGTTAACATCGTTAAGAAACACCAACGTCCAACTAACGAGCTTCCTCAAGGTGGTATCATCGAGAAAGAAGCAGCTATCCACGTATCAAACGTTCAAGTTTTGGACAAAAATGGTGTAGCTGGTCGTGTTGGTTACAAATTTGTAGACGGTAAAAAAGTTCGCTACAACAAAAAATCAGGCGAAGTGCTTGATTAATCACGAAGGAAAGGAGAAGTATAATGGCAAATCGTTTAAAAGAAAAATATCTTAATGAAGTAGTTCCTGCTTTGACAGAACAATTCAACTACTCATCAGTGATGGCTGTGCCTAAAGTAGATAAGATCGTTTTGAACATGGGTGTTGGTGAAGCTGTATCAAACGCTAAAAGTCTTGAAAAAGCTGCTGAAGAATTGGCACTTATCTCAGGTCAAAAACCACTTATCACTAAAGCTAAAAAATCAATCGCCGGCTTCCGTCTTCGTGAAGGTGTAGCGATCGGTGCAAAAGTTACCCTTCGTGGTGAACGTATGTACGAATTCTTGGACAAATTGGTTTCAGTTTCACTTCCACGTGTGCGTGACTTCCACGGTGTTCCAACAAAATCATTTGATGGACGCGGAAACTACACTCTTGGCGTGAAAGAACAATTGATCTTCCCAGAAATCAACTTCGATGACGTTGACAAAACTCGTGGTCTTGACATCGTTATCGTAACAACTGCTAACACTGACGAAGAGTCACGTGCATTGCTTACAGGCCTTGGAATGCCTTTTGCAAAATAATATAGGAGGTAAATCTAATGGCTAAAAAATCAATGATTGCTAAGAACAAACGTCCAGCGAAGTTCTCTACTCAAGCTTATACTCGTTGTGAAAAATGTGGTCGTCCACATTCAGTTTACCGCAAATTTAAACTTTGCCGTGTTTGCTTCCGTGAATTAGCTTACAAAGGACAAATTCCTGGTGTAACAAAAGCATCTTGGTAATTTAAGATATCAAGGGCGTCAAAACTCCAAGTGAAAATAGGAAACTTGACGAAGAAACTGAAGTTTCTAGGAAAGTTTATCTTTTTCACACAGAGTTTAGCCCGGGTTCAGTTGGACTTGCCAATTTGAACACGAGCTACAGCTTTGGCAAAAAAGACCAATTTTCTTTGGAGCATCGCTCCTGCATCAAATTGCCTATTTTTGCTCTTGCTTTTACGCTCTTTGTATCATGTATTAACTAGCAAGTGCAACTTGCAAACTACTAGTAAGAGGAGAAAAACAAAATGGTTATGACTGACCCAATCGCAGACTTCCTAACTCGTATTCGTAACGCTAACCAAGCTAAACACGAAGTACTTGAAGTACCTGCATCAAATATCAAAAAAGGGATTGCTGAAATCCTTAAACGCGAAGGTTTTGTTAAGAACGTAGAAATCATCGAAGATGACAAACAAGGCATCATCCGTGTATTCCTTAAATACGGACCAAACGGTGAAAAAGTTATCACTAACTTGAAACGTGTTTCTAAACCAGGGCTTCGTGTCTACAAAAAACGTGAAGATCTTCCAAAAGTTCTTAACGGACTTGGAATTGCTATCCTTTCAACTTCTGAAGGTTTGCTTACTGATAAAGAAGCTCGCCAAAAGAACGTTGGTGGAGAAGTTATCGCTTACGTTTGGTAATATTTAGCTCCCAATTTCTTTGTGACTCTTCGTTATCGTCTCTTGCCTAACCCAAAGTTATGCCTGCGAGACGATGCCTAGATTCACTTTGAAATTGAAACCTAAATGTTCCTTTAAATCGAGAAATCGATTTAACCCCGTGAAAACTGGCCGTTATGGCCTGACAATTTAACAGGAGAAAATAAACATGTCACGTATTGGTAATAAAGTTATCGTGTTGCCTGCTGGTGTTGAAATCACTAACAATGACAACGTTGTAACTGTAAAAGGACCTAAAGGAGAACTTACTCGTGAGTTCTCAAAAGATATT
>NZ_JAQFJH010000033.1:0-3300 GCF_030440025.1 Streptococcus sp. SO2 | reverse complement strand
CTGGATATGGTTCTCTTGTAATGAGTTCGCCGTTGATTACTAAACATATTGATGTGGTCTCAAAAACTGTTCGCTCTTACAAGCAGGCTGTTATAGGGCTTCGCTTAAGCGAACAATCAGTTCTGACAGTGACCAACAGACCTGTTCGTGAGCCACAGTTGGAAGAACAAGAACACTACTATGTTTCCGATGGGTTAGCAAGTAGAATGAAAGTATTAATGGTATAGAAAGGGAAGAAATGGGAAGAGCAGAGATACAAGCAGAAATTAATGAAATAAATCAATCTATATCATCTTTAACGACAGAGATTGATAAATTTGTTGAAATAAAAAAATCTTTAACATCATTTCCGACAACGATTAGTTATGTATTGGTAAGTGATGAAAATATCAAAAGCGGTTATAATCTAGCTGGAAAGAAATATTCAGAGCAAACTACTTCAGAGCAAGAACTTTTGAAGAATCTTAAACGAGACTTTAATACAAAAATTGATAATGTTTCCGAAAAAGTCTCTAAGAAAATTCAAGAATTAGAAGAAGAAAAGAGTGATTTGGCAATAAGAAAGTTCCTTTTAGGCATTGACTTGTTAGCTACGAAGGAGTGAAAATATGAGTGAAGTTATTAAAGTATATGATTTACCAGCAATAGAACGGTATGCAAAAGCAATTCAGGAGTTTTCTAAAAATGTTGAGTCAGCATCTGAGGAAACAGAACGACAATTTAATACTAAGACAGGGAATAATACTGATGAAGCACTTGCGCTGACAGCCTTTTTTGAGCGTTTAAATTCTTTACAAAATCAAGTATTTCACACATTTCCTCAGTATATAAGGCATTTCTCAGGGAGTATTTCACACTTTGAAAATAGCATTAGTGATGCTGGGTTTGATAAGGAGGCCTGGACTAGTGAAACTGGTACGCAAGAGGTAGGGACTAAATTAACTGGCGAAGGAGAAGATAGTCAATTATATGCCGTGAAAGATACCATAAAAAATCTTCAATCTTTACTGGATACTGCAACTACAGCTCTTGGGATAGAAAATGAGAGCTTAGAAGCAACAAAAACAGCAGCGGAAGGAAGTTTGACAAGTGCAAAAGATAGTCGTCAAGCAACTCATAATACAATTCAAAGTGCTCATGATACATTTAACACAACCTTATTTGACGTACTTTCTGGGCTAATGGATTTGAAAAATAATATTGAGGTCGCTCAAGCAAAGCTTGCAGTTACTCCTAATGTTGTAATGGATTCTATTAAAAACAAAACTCTTACTCCAGATAAGATTTATTATCTTGATGCGATACAAAGCAAATCAGATGCAAAGATTATGACAGTGATTTTGAGTGAGGCTGATTATACTGATAAGAGAGCATTCTTTACAGATTTAGCAAATGTGAATACAAAGGATTCTAGCCTAGGAGTAGGGCAGATAATTGTTGAGCGTTTGATGTATGAAGTTCATCATGCTGAAGAAGATGGGAGTGTCCCTAACCTATCAATTTTTATGGCAGCCTTAACTCAACGAGATAAAGAAAGCGTAAAAGACTATGCATTGAGGTTGTCTGCGGCAGCTGAAGCGACAGGAAACAGTTATAAAGTACAGGTGGATACTCTGATGCCAGAGTTTCCTCCACCAGGATCTCCTAAAGAGGCTTATACTGAGTATTTCAATCGAAAAAATAGCGCCGAAGTTCGTGCAGCAGTCTTGGCATTGAATAATAAAGTAGAGTGGTATGAAAAACTAAACAGTCTTTTTATGTATACAGCTATGAACGAACTGGGGAAAGGAAAACCAACAACTCTTCGAGTACCAAAAATGAATGGTGGTTTTGAAGACCAAGTTTTTACCAACAAGAATTCATTTAAAGAAGGTAGTTTTAAATTAACAAAAGGGACTGATGGGAAAGGCTTTTCTTTCACAGTTTCAGATAGTACTTTTGGATCTACAAATGTTAAGTCTGAAATCATTGATGAAAAAACAGGACTAAATATTCGAGAGAACATTGGCAAAATCAAAGATTTGAATGCAGAAAAGTCGAAGCTCTTTGCTTCAACAGTTCTAAATACAGTTAAAGACCTTGGTAAGTTATATGCGCCTGCAGGTGTCATGATTGGGATTGTTGAGGCTGGTATGAGTTCAGATAAGGATATTAAAAAGGTTATCAATGGCGCAGAGGCTATTTCTTCACCAGTTTTATTAGATCAAATTCCGGAACATAAATATAGTAATAAAGCTAAAGGCTTGACAAAAATTGCAAAAAACATTTATGATTATTTTGAAAAAAGTGAAAGTTACGACAAAGAAATTAAAAATCTGAAGAAAAGTAGTGAGGCTGAATTTTGGCAATATGGTGGAACTTCTTTCACAAATGATGATCAATTTAAGAGTAATTCTCAATATATCAGTCCTAGCTACGATGTAGAAGCCTATCTGAAGCAACAAGATCTAAAGAAAAATGGTCTTCGAACTTACATTGCAGAGACGGCTATTAGTAATGGACAGGATCCATATGATGTATTGGAACGATTTGATAAAGCTATTGATCAGAGTAAACTAAATGGTGATTACGATGCGGATATGAAGGCTCTTTTGAGTGGGAAAGGTAATCCTAACCGCAGCCTAGAGTGGATTGGTTTTGAGAAGTTTTATAATGGACTGGAGGATGCGGAAACAGCCGTTAATGTTAATAAAGCTAATCCATACGAAAAAGCCCCTTCTTATTTCACTCGAGATTCTTATGAGAAATGGTCTTATTTAGGTTATGTAAATGGAGTAGGTGCAGGAGGAAACTGATACGATGAGGAATATATTATCAAATAAGCGTGCTTTTCAATTTGTGTTAGCTAGTCTAATTCTTATCCCTTTCATTATAGTAGGTACTGTTGGGTTCCAACAATTATTTAAAGAACCTGAAAAAGTCGAATATTCTATTGAAGAATACCATTCTGTAAAAGAAAACGTATATTTTTTCGGGAATCAACGAAAATTCGTCTTATTAAACACCGATTCCAAAGCGAGACCTGGGGGTGGTGTCTATCTTTATACAACCGAGCGGAAAGTGATGACAAGTAAAGGTGGAGTTGATTTAACCGATAGAAAAAACAGGCCCAAATCAGATTATTGGAAGATTCGTCTTTATGACTATAGAACAGAAGACTTAGCCGTTAAAGAAGTGGATCTAAACAAAGTGGTCGCAGACTATGACGCCAGTTTTTTTCCGATTGATTTCAGAATCTTCACCTATCGTAATAATCCCAAGAACGTCATCAATATAGAAGTTAAAGACAAACAAGGTACT
>NZ_JAQFJH010000032.1:0-4422 GCF_030440025.1 Streptococcus sp. SO2 | reverse complement strand
AAACAAAGTATAAATTTCTAATTATCTTTTTATATTTTCTTAAATGCTCGTAAAGCCTTATTCTATGTGCTTTCGAGTATTTTTACTGTAGGAAGATACTTCACGTTTCTTTGCATATTTCCTCATGTCTTAGCTGTCAGAAGTGGTAAATAAGTAGTAAATTCATTTGTACTACTAAGCAACAAGACGCTCCTGTTGCTTCTCTTTATTCAAGCGTTTCATTTCTGCCATTGCAGAATCGAATGTTGCATGTGCGTAATAGTTCAGCGTCATGGCTATATTAGCATGTCCCATAATGTACTGTAATGCCTTTGGATTCATTCCTGCATTTGCATAGTTGGTACAGAATGTATGTCGCAAACTATGTGGAGTGATGTGTGGCAATTTATCCTCGTTATACTTATTGTATTTCTTAACAAGACCTTTCATCATGCCGTTGTAATCACTTGCCACTTTTGGATAGTTCTTTCTATTAAGAAAGAGGAAATCACTATATCCATCAATCTCAACACGCTTATCATTCTTTCGATTCGCTAACACTCGCTTAAATGCTTGATAGGCTTCTTCAACCATAGGAACTTGACGTTCGCCACTTTTGGTCTTTGGTGTTTCAATGTAGTACCCAATTTCAGTATCTCTCAATAGCTGATGGTCTATATTGACAAGACGATTCTCAAAATCTAAATCTGGAAGTGTCAAACCACCAAACTCTGAAATACGAAGACCTGTTTTTAAGAGTATCAGAATTTCATCATAATTTTTGCTGTAGGTTTTATCAGCTTTTGCAAAGGCTAACAGTTTTTCTTCCTGTTCTTCTGTTAGTACGGTCTTAGGGACAGTATCATCATCAAGAACTGCTTTCAGTTGAAAGTCAAATGGATTCTTCCGAACACAATCATCTTGTATAGCAATATAGAATGAAGCCTTTAAAGAACGTTTGTAGTTATTGATGGTTTGATAAGCATAACCATTTTCACTCATTCTAATAGCCCATTCTTTAGCGTCTGATGGCTTAATACTGTCAATACTTCTTACACCTAACTTGTCTTTCTTCAAAATATCCATAAGATATTTGCGTCCAGTTTCAGTGTTTTTTCTAACCTTTGGTCTTTGAGCGTTCTGTTTTGCGTAAAGCTGGCAGAGTGTCATTTTCTTTCCTACAACATCAATACCATCATGAATGTCTTTCTGTAACTCTGCGATTTTCTCTCTAAGTGAGATACAATCACGCTTTCCTGCTGGTACTCGGTCTGTAGCCACAAGTTTCCACGAGTAAACAAATTGCGGTTCTCCAAATGAATCTATATATTTGTATAAGTATCTTCCGTCTTTTCGTTGGCTCTCTCCAGTCTTTAAGATTCGACCTTTATTGTCACGTCTTTTTTCTGACATGGCATTTGCTCCTTTCCTTTATGGAAAGAGCCTTGATACGACTTAATACTATTTTATCATATACAAGACCCTTTGGCGACGCTAGATTGCGTCCAATGTATCTATAATTTTTTCAAATTGTTTTCGTTTAATCTGAATACGATTGCCATTCATAATCAGCCAATTTGCATTTTTATTTTCCTCTGCCAAGCGTCGTAGCTTGTTTTCGCCAATACGAAAATATTTTGACGCTTCTTCAATGGTTAGGGTATAACGTTCCCAAATAGGAATGTCAGTCTGCTTCATAAAATCCTCCTTTCCAAATCACTTATTTGGATTTCATAAAAGTTGTTTTACCAGCAATCGAACAGCTTTAGCAAAGCTCACGGGAGTTCCACCCCTGCATGGTTCTCATGTAGCCATACTCATTGCCTGCGACGGTTTTATCACGCTCGGACTATTGACTGTATGGGAGTATCATTATCACGATAAGAATGTCGTTGCAGGCAATCCTGCTAAAGATTGCTTCTCGGATCACTAACATGAATCGCTCGCTATCTTTATAAGATAGGTCATGGCGGTTAGTTCCGTTGGCTCTTTTCTTATCGAAACGTATTCGATTACTTTTATTCAGTTTTCAAAGAACAATGGCTCGTTAGCCTATCAAAACACATTGAAAGCTCAATATGCTTTGGTGGAATAACAAACCTCCCTGTTCGGGAAGCGTGGAATGGTTTAGCACGCTTCCACGAAAGGAGAGAGGATATTACTTAATTTCAAATGACAAAATCTTTGTAATCAGTCTGGTTTCCATTCTTCCACGTAAGACTTCATCAACGACCATACTTTGATTGCCATATTCATCTTTCATAAGTCGTAGGGAACGCTTCGTTATGTACCCTCTGTAATGATGTAGAATCTGGTTAATCGCTTCGGTATCGCCATCTGTTGCCTTTACAATGAGAGGAAAGGGAATCATAGGATATTGTGTTTTCATTCTTCAAATTCCTCCATAAACTTTTTAATTAAGGCTAGTCCACTGGTTCTATGCCGATAGACAGTAGAACGGTTCAATTTCAACAGGTCTGCAATTTCTGAATCGCTCATGTCCATAAAGTAAAACAGCAGTAGAATTTCACGTTTCTTGTCTGGCAACTCACGTAATGCTTCACTCAACAAATCATTTTCAACGCCTACTGATAACCCATTGAGTGTAAAAATCTGAAAGTCAGTTGAATAGTTATCTGTTGTCGCAAACTGGCTAACAAGATAATCGCCAACATCCGAAAAGGACACCTCACGCTTTGCAATCCTTGAAAGATAAAGCATATAATTCTTTCGCTCGTCTTCCATAGCACGTTTACAGATATAGTCAAACTGATTTTCTATTGTGGTCTGAAAAGAAGATGGTTTCATGTTTCTCACCCCCTTTCTGTCTAGGAAAGGAAGTGAGCCTTGCTCGTTTATCTCCTTTCACTCTTAGTCCCAATGTGAAAGGGGGATTTGTTGCATTACTGATAAATAAACTTTGTAAAAAAGTTCTGAATAGCCAAAAAAGCATATAAACAGATTTATTTCTCTGTTTACATGCTTCTGTTATTCTATCTATATGATTTATAAAACCACATTGGTGGACGTACTTATCTATTGCAGATAGACGACTTTTTTTGACAAGAACCCAATGTAAGGAAATTTATTGTATATGATGTACTTCATGGCGACGTTGACCTCCAACAAACCGCCATTTGGAAGTAATATACAATATTTTAACAGCGTAAATAGCACTACCATATAACGGTTTTTTTTATTGGCGTTTAGTAGTGCTTTTTATTAAATATAAACCTATAAACCATATAACACGTTTTTCTATACCTGTTTTTAATTCAGTAGGAACAATAAAATGTATAGAGGTGGTCTACTATGCGTAAAAAAGAAGATAAATATGATTTTAGAGCCTTTGGTTTAGCCATTAAAGAAGCTCGATTGAAACGAGGTTTAACTCGTGAACAAGTGGGAGCATTGATTGAAATTGACCCACGGTACTTAACTAATATTGAAAATAAAGGGCAACACCCCAGCATACAAGTTCTTTATGACCTTGTATCGTTACTTCATGTTTCCGTTGATGAATTTTTCTTACCTGCTAATAACTTGGTAAAAAGCACCCGACGATTACAGATAGAGAAATACATGGATAGCTTTACAGACAAAGAACTATCCTTAATGGAATCTTTAGCCAGCGGTATCAACGAAGCAAGAAACATCGAAGACTAATTAAAAGAATCCATACATAACGGAAAGAGCCGATAAAATGAGATTGTATTAATCTCATTTTATCGGCTCTGCGTCTTTGCGTCTGGCTCTGTAATCACAGTTACTTTGAACTGCTTTATTTCAATTAAATTTTCTTGTCTGCATTTCGGACAATAGAGGGGGAATTTTTTTAATTCAGTATCTTCCCTTATCTTTAATCGTGTTTTATTTCCACATACAGGACACAATATCCACTTGTAGTTTATAATAACTATCTCCTCCTTTACACTTTAATTCAAATCTTTATTAAAAAATATTTCATCTTATTTAACAAGAAACCATATTTATATAACAACATAAAATACACTAAGTTATTTTATTGAACATATATCGTACTTTATCTATCCGACTATTTGGACGACGGGGCTGGCAAACAGGTTCACCGGTAGTAACATGGTACCCTTTTAACTCTGTTAAACAAACACTACGTCCATTTGTAAAGAAAGTTAAATCACTACGATATTCTTGAATACACCGAGCAGGGATTTCTCCACTAAGAATGACCTCATTATTTTTCAATTGAGTGTCTACGATGTTCGCACAATATTTAGGAGCATCGTTGTATGCTCGTGAAAGATATTCCTGTGGCGCATAAATTTTAAAACTAAGATATGGCTCTAACAATTCTGTTCCAGCTTTTTTTAAGACTTGTTCCAATACAATAGGAGCAAGCATCCGAAAATCTGCTGGGGTACTAACAGGGCTATAGTATAAGCCATACTTAAAACAGATTTTACA
>NZ_JAQFJH010000031.1:0-2500 GCF_030440025.1 Streptococcus sp. SO2 | reverse complement strand
CTGCAATGTGGACTCAAAGATTATAGAAGAATGATTTGGGAAGATCAGCCAAAGAGAGTAACAGCCTCGTATTTAAAATAGTCTTTGTACCTAGCAGTATCCTGAGTACGGCGGGACACGTGAAATCCCGTCGGAATCTGGGAGGACCATCTCCCAACCCTAAATACTCCCTAGTGACCGATAGTGAACCAGTACCGTGAGGGAAAGGTGAAAAGCACCCCGGGAGGGGAGTGAAATAGAACCTGAAACCGTGTGCCTACAACAAGTTCGAGCCCGTTAATGGGTGAGAGCGTGCCTTTTGTAGAATGAACCGGCGAGTTACGATATGATGCGAGGTTAAGTTGAAGAGACGGAGCCGCAGGGAAACCGAGTCTGAATAGGGCGCCTTAGTATCATGTCGTAGACCCGAAACCATGTGACCTACCCATGAGCAGGTTGAAGGTGCGGTAAGACGCACTGGAGGACCGAACCAGGGCACGTTGAAAAGTGCTTGGATGACTTGTGGGTAGCGGAGAAATTCCAAACGAACTTGGAGATAGCTGGTTCTCTCCGAAATAGCTTTAGGGCTAGCGTCGACATAAAGATTCTTGGAGGTAGAGCACTGTTTGGGTGAGGGGTCCATCCCGGATTACCAATCTCAGATAAACTCCGAATGCCAATGAATTATGGTCGGCAGTCAGACTGCGAGTGCTAAGATCCGTAGTCGAAAGGGAAACAGCCCAGACCACCAGCTAAGGTCCCAAAATAATTGTTAAGTGGAAAAGGATGTGGGGTTGCACAGACAACTAGGATGTTAGCTTAGAAGCAGCTATTCATTCAAAGAGTGCGTAATAGCTCACTAGTCGAGTGACCCTGCGCCGAAAATGTACCGGGGCTAAAACAATTTACCGAAGCTGTGGATACCTTTATAGGTATGGTAGGAGAGCGTTCTATGTGTGAAGAAGGTATACCGTGAGGAGTGCTGGAACGCATAGAAGTGAGAATGCCGGTATGAGTAGCGAAAGACAGGTGAGAATCCTGTCCACCGTAAGACTAAGGTTTCCAGGGGAAGGCTCGTCCGCCCTGGGTTAGTCGGGACCTAAGGAGAGACCGAAAGGTGTATCCGATGGACAACAGGTTGATATTCCTGTACTAGAGTATGTAGTGATGGAGGGACGCAGTAGGCTAACTAAAGCAGACGAATGGAAGTGTCTGTCTAAGCAGTGAGGTGTGATATGAGTCAAATGCTTATATCTATAACATTGAGCTGTGATGGGGAGCGAAGTTTAGTAGCGAAGTTAGTGACGTCACACTGCCAAGAAAAGCTTCTAGCGTTTAAACATACTCTACCCGTACCGCAAACCGACACAGGTAGTCGAGGCGAGTAGCCTCAGGTGAGCGAGAGAACTCTCGTTAAGGAACTCGGCAAAATGACCCCGTAACTTCGGGAGAAGGGGTGCTGACTTTAAGTCAGCCGCAGTGAATAGGCCCAAGCAACTGTTTATCAAAAACACAGCTCTCTGCTAAATCGTAAGATGATGTATAGGGGGTGACGCCTGCCCGGTGCTGGAAGGTTAAGAGGAGTGCTTAGGAGTAATCCGAAGGTATGAATTGAAGCCCCAGTAAACGGCGGCCGTAACTATAACGGTCCTAAGGTAGCGAAATTCCTTGTCGGGTAAGTTCCGACCCGCACGAAAGGCGTAATGATTTGGGCACTGTCTCAACGAGAGACTCGGTGAAATTTTAGTACCTGTGAAGATGCAGGTTACCCGCGACAGGACGGAAAGACCCCATGGAGCTTTACTGCAGTTTGATATTGAGTGTCTGTACCACATGTACAGGATAGGTAGGAGTCTATGAGATCGGGACGCCAGTTTCGAAGGAGACGTTGTTGGGATACTACCCTTGTGTTATGGCCACTCTAACCCGGATAGGTTATCCCTATCGGAGACAGTGTCTGACGGGCAGTTTGACTGGGGCGGTCGCCTCCTAAAAGGTAACGGAGGCGCCCAAAGGTTCCCTCAGAATGGTTGGAAATCATTCGCAGAGTGTAAAGGTATAAGGGAGCTTGACTGCGAGAGCTACAACTCGAGCAGGGACGAAAGTCGGGCTTAGTGATCCGGTGGTTCCGTATGGAAGGGCCATCGCTCAACGGATAAAAGCTACCCTGGGGATAACAGGCTTATCTCCCCCAAGAGTTCACATCGACGGGGAGGTTTGGCACCTCGATGTCGGCTCGTCGCATCCTGGGGCTGTAGTCGGTCCCAAGGGTTGGGCTGTTCGCCCATTAAAGCGGCACGCGAGCTGGGTTCAGAACGTCGTGAGACAGTTCGGTCCCTATCCGTCGCGGGCGTAGGAAATTTGAGAGGATCTGCTCCTAGTACGAGAGGACCAGAGTGGACTTACCGCTGGTGTACCAGTTGTCTTGCCAAAGGCATCGCTGGGTAGCTATGTAGGGAAGGGATAAACGCTGAAAGCATCTAAGTGTGAAACCCACCTCAAGATGAGATTTCCCATGATT
>NZ_JAQFJH010000030.1:0-5780 GCF_030440025.1 Streptococcus sp. SO2 | reverse complement strand
ATTCACCAGATTTGAATCCCATTGAGCAAGCTTGGGCTGTCTTGAAAAAGAAAGTGACAAATTTATTAAGGGAAGTCCCAAATATCTTTGAATGTTTAGAGTGCTTTTTTAAAACTAAATGACTATAACAAACTCATTCCTTTTTAGCCATACTTAAACTATTTTCTTTAAAGCACAAAAAAAGAGCACACAATTCACTTCGCTTAGGGCTGCTGGATTCCTCCCCTGACCCGCTTCACGCAGAACTGTTGCTCCATTAGTTATTATACCACATTTCCAGAGATTTTAAAAGAGAAATTATTTTTTCCGTCGATTTCTGAAAAATTCCTGCATAATGCTAGCACAGTCACTCTCTAAAATCCCTGTTTCAACCTCTACACGATGATTGAGGCGCTCATCTGTCAAAATATCATACAGACTTCCAGCTGCACCAAATTTCTGATTTTTAGCCCCATAAACTACCTTAGGGATACGAGCAAGCCCAATCGCCCCGCTGCACATCACACAAGGCTCAATGGTCACAAAAAGTGTGCAGTCCAACAAACGCCAGCTCTCTTCCCTCAGATTCGCATTCTCGATGGCCATAATTTCCGCATGCATGACCGCACGTTGCAACTCCTCACGTGCATTGTGCCCCCGACCAATGATTTCTCCATCCTTTACAATGACGCAACCTATTGGGATTTCATCGTGGGCAAGAGCAATCTCTGCCTCCTGTAAGGCCTCTCTCATAAATGCTTCTTTTTCTTCAACTGTATAATCCATAGCTTCTCTCTTTTCTCGCCTATCAATTCTATCATTATAGCATGTTTTCCTAGACAAAAAAAGAGCTCTGTAATATTTGCAGTAACTAACTTTTCTATAGATAGTAATCTATCTCTGGATTGTAGAAATAAAGTTTTAAAAAGAGTATAATAGTAGCAAAATTTAGAGAAACACTAGAAATCATGAACTGAGGGTAATGGAGACAACTGATACAGAATGTCCAGATCTGTCGGAAGATTTTTAACTATAAGTCTCCAAGAGATGATTATCCTGAGATTTAAATAATAAACAAGATGAAAGGGTAAATAATGAAATTAGAATTTTTACAGGATGAACCAAAACTTACCTTGATGTTTCCATATAAAGATACATTTAATAGAGTAGGGGGACCATCCATGATATCTATATCTGTTATGATTCTCTGGATTCTGAAGCGTCTGATGACTTACAATACTGATTTTGCAGACAAGATTGTTGTGTCGGTAGTGCTGATTTATACCCCACTTCTTATATGGTTTTTAGGCTATTCTCTCTTCATAAATGGAGTAAAAGTAGAAATTTTTAAAAACAATACTGTTCAGTATTATACCTATAGCAGTAGAGGCCACAGCGTATTACATTATCAATTTAGACTTCAAGATATCGAACAAATAACCATTAAAAAGTGTCCCTTTAACTGCGCAAAGTTAACCATAAAAATTAGAAATCCTATTTTTTTAAACGGACATGAGAAAAAACTAAATAAGCTAATCAGTGTCAGTATCATCACAGATAAACTGAAGGTAGATACTTTTATGCACGAAATGAAGCAATTTCAAAGTGATAAATCAGGTAATCAAGTTATCAAGTAAGCTGATTCAGAAAAAAATTCAAGTTTCTCTAACTTACAAATTCTCAAGAAAATAGTTGACTGAAGAGGTTGGGACAAAAGTCCTAACCTCTCAATTGTCTTTTGATTGTCGAGCAAGACGCAGTGGTTGAGTGGGCTCTACTACGCTGATTTCATCAGCTTTTACAACCCTACTCAACTGTGCGGAGGTGGGACGACGAAATCGAATTCTAACGAATTACCGATTTCTGTCCCAACCTCATTTTTGTTTAGTTATGAGCCTTTGATCTATTGGCAAATTGAATGATTTGTTGGTGTTTTCAAATTCAAAAATTTCCTTCTTCCAAAACTTCTTTTCTATTTCCACAACCTTAACTAATCTACTGAAACGTTGAAACCTCGTAGATCAAGAGCTACCAAATCCAAACTTGATCTAAAGACTTAAGGCCCTCTGTTTTTTTCTTCCTATACTACTTTCAAGAAGACACCCAGATAGAACTTATACTCTTCAAAAATCTCTTCAAACCACGTCAGCTTCGTCTTGCCGTATATGTGTCACTGACTTCGTCAGTTCTATCCACAACCTCAAAACGGTGTTTTGAGCAACCTGCGGCTCGCTTCCTAGTTTGCTCTTTGATTTTCATTGAGTATTAAAAACTGACAAAAAAAGCCACCGAATGCGGTGACTTTATAGGGAGATTATTATGAAAAAGAAAAGTTTAGGATATTTGTTACAACAAGTTAGGAGGTCTTCTTGTAACTGTCTATAGTATAGCTGAACTATCTTAAACAAATCTTAAAAAATCTCTTATGACCAAACACTTTCTAAAATATTTGTTTGTTCACGACCAGGACCTACTGAGAAAGTAGAGATACGAACCCCAACCAATTCGCTCACACGACGAACATAGTTACGTGCATTTTCAGGAAGATCTTCCAAAGTACGAACTCCAGTAATATCTTCTGACCAACCTGGTAATTCTTCATAAATAGGCTTGCAACGTTTCAATTGCTCAAGACTAGCTGGATAGTAGTCAATACGTTGACCATCAAGATCATAGGCTACACAGATTTTAACTGTATCTAAACCACTCAAAACATCGATAGAGTTCAATGAAAGATTAGTAATACCAGAAACACGGCGGCTATGACGCATAACCACTGAATCAAACCAACCTACACGACGTGGACGACCAGTAGTTGTACCATACTCATGACCTACTTCACGGATACGATCTCCCACTTCATCAAATAATTCAGTTGGGAAAGGACCATCACCAACACGACTTGTGTAAGCTTTACATACACCTACAACCTTGTCAATCTTACTTGGACCAACACCAGAACCAATTGTCACACCACCAGCCACAGGGTTTGATGAAGTAACAAATGGATAAGTACCTTGGTCGATGTCTAACATAACACCTTGTGCACCTTCAAAAAGCACACGTTTACCATTATCAAGCGCATCATTTAAGATAACAGAAGTATCTGTCACATATTGCTTAATTTGTTGACCATACTCATAATATTCTTCAAAAATATCATCAAATGAGATAGGGTTGCTATCGTACAATTTTTCAAACAAACGGTTTTTCTCAGCAAGATTACGTTCTAAACGCTCACGGAAAATATCCTTATCTAAAAGATCCGCAATACGGATTCCAACACGAGCAGCCTTATCCATATAAGCTGGACCGATACCCTTGATAGTAGTACCAATCTTATTTTCACCCTTAGCTTCTTCTTGCAGACGGTCTAACTCAATGTGGTAAGGCAAAATGACATGCGCACGATCAGAGATACGTAGATTATCTGTTGTAACACCTTCATCTTGAAGATAGCTCAACTCTTTCACAAGTGATTTAGGATTTACAACCATCCCATTTCCAATAACAGAAATTTTTTCAGGGAAGAAAATTCCAGAAGGAATCAAGTGCAACTTAAATTTTTTTCCATCAATCACAATTGTGTGACCAGCATTATCTCCACCTTGGTAACGCGCAATCACTTCTGCATTAGCTGAAAGGAAGTCTGTAATCTTCCCTTTACCTTCATCACCCCACTGGGTGCCTACAACAACAACTGAAGTCATAATCTTGTCTGAGCCCTTAGGCTCTTCCTTTCTCACATACATGGCAGGAATCTCACCTGCAATTATATCTTACAATTTATTATAATAAAGATTCTCAATTTTTTCAAGACCAAAGACCAGAAACATTAGGGAATTAGAGAAAATTAGAAAATTAATATTAATAAAATATTGTAAATTTGTATTATGAAAAGATAAAACTATAAAATCGTTCGGAAATATAAAAAATATAAATTATCCCCCAACACAGTCATTTGAAGTCAATAACTGTTCGATATACAAACGGTAGCAAGCGCGATAGTGATAAGAAATCAACGGATGAATAACATCAATGTTATAACGAAGTAGATAATAAAGTAAAAATCGAAGATGAAAAATTTCCCATTCTAAATCATTATCTATTAAATTACTATATTCCTTTTCAATAAGATCATAAAAATCAAGATACTGTTCATAAACCTGTTTAATCATTTTATTTAACTCCATTTCTATTGATAAAATGAGTATAACAAAAAAATAGAAGAACCTGGGAAGATACTTCTATCATGTACTATAATGAATATTCAAATAAATAACAGATAAAAAAATTAACAAATCAGGTGGAAAATCCTACATTTCAAAAAAATATCTAAAATTTCCCTAATGAAAGGAATGCATTGTAGGAATTATTCTAGTTTATTTTATTAGATAAGTTGTAAAATATAGTGTAGCACATTTCATTGGTGTAAACTGTAGGTAACTACACAAACAGAACCCGAGGAAAAACTATGAGCTACTCCCATCCTACCATAACTGACTGGATAAAGATAGAAACTTACTTGGATTTAGGTTTGAAACCTTGCCAAATTGCAAGTAAACTTGGCGTCCATAAGTCTACCATTTTAAGAGAGTTAATACAATGCCAAAATGGTTATTCCGCAGTCTTAGCACAGAAACAGAACAACCACAGAGCTAAGCAAAAGGGCCGGAAGTCTTGTTTAACACCAAAATTGAAAAAGGAAATTGAGAACTGTTTAAAATCTTCCTGGTCACCTGAACAGATTTATAACCCCTATCAACTTATACAAAAGCCAATAGTAGCTTTTAAAACCATCTATAACTGGCTCAATGCAGGTTTGATTGATCTAGATTTAAGAGTCCTTCGTCGTAAAGGAAAAACTTGACAACCCAAAGAAACACGTCAAACATTTAGGATTGACACGCCGATTGCTAAACGTCCTAAAGAGGTCCGAATTCGTGAGAGTTTTGGTCACTAGGAGATCGACTTCCAGAGGCAAAAGCAAGGGCTATTTAGCGACCTTGCTGGAGCGGAAAAATCGCTTTTACTTAACTTTCAATATACCAGATAGAACAGCCAAAGCCATGTTTTCAGCCATCGAACAACTTTGTAGGATATTTCCAAATGTTGCACTTATTCTAGCAATTTATCTCATTAAAAAACTCATCTGAACTATGATTGCAACATAGCAAAATCCATTAATGAATTACTTATAAAATATATTAAATATTAATAAAGAGCTAAATAAAAAAAGGATCAAGATGATCCCTGAAAGACAAATAAAAAAACGTTCCTTAGAACGTTTACATACTCCGCCAGTAGGACTCGAACCTACGACATCATGATTAACAGTCATGCGCTACTACCAACTGAGCTATGGCGGATTAAAGCTAAGCGACTTCCTTATCTCACAGGGGGCAACCCCCAACTACTTCCGGCGTTCTAGGGCTTAACTTCTGTGTTCGGCATGGGTACAGGTGTATCTCCTAGGCTATCGTCACTTAACTTTGAGTAATACCTACTCAAAATTGAATATCTCTCAAATTTCACTTAAAAATAATCACGCTTCGTATTCTCAGTTACTTTGGATAAGTCCTCGAGCTATTAGTATTAGTCCGCTACATGTGTCGCCACACTTCCACTTCTAACCTATCTACCTGATCATCTCTCAGGGCTCTTACTGATATATAATCATGGGAAATCTCATCTTGAGGTGGGTTTCACACTTAGATGCTTTCAGCGTTTATCCCTTCCCTACATAGCTACCCAGCGATGCCTTTGGCAAGACAACTGGTACACCAGCGGTAAGTCCACTC
>NZ_JAQFJH010000029.1:0-5804 GCF_030440025.1 Streptococcus sp. SO2 | reverse complement strand
TTTTACGGATTTCTTTAGCACGAGCTTCAGTTGTCACGATTGATTCGTTGATCAAAAGGTCAGTTGTCAAATCGCGAAGCATTGCTTTACGTTGTGAGCTAGTGCGTCCTAGTTTACGGTAAGCCATTTATTCCTCCTTTATTTATCTTTTAATCCAAGACCCAAATCAATGAGTTTGACTTTCACTTCTTCCAAACTCTTGCGTCCAAGATTTCTTACTTTCATCATCTCTGCTTCAGATTTTTCTGTCAAATCATGCACAGTGTTGATACCGGCACGTTTCAAACAGTTGTATGAACGCACAGACAAGTCAAGTTCCTCAATCGTACGTTCCAAGATACGGTCGTCCGATTCAGTATCAGCTTCTTTCATCACTTCTGCTGACTTAGCAATCTCTGTAAGATTTGTAAACAAATCAAGGTGCTCTGTCAAGATACGTGCTGAAAGCCCTAATGCATCTTCTGGAATAATTGTTCCATTAGTCAAGATTTCAAGGGTTAATTTGTCGAAACCATCATTGCTACCTACACGAGCAGGTTCAACTTGATAGTTGACTTTTGTAACTGGTGTATAAATAGAATCTACAGCAAGTGTTCCAACTGGTGCATTATCTTTTTTATTTTCATCAGCAGGTACATATCCACGACCACTGTTAACAGTCATTGTCGCTTTTAGAGAAGAACCTTCACCGATTGTAAAGAGATAATGATCTGGATTTACAATTTCAATGTCGCTATCTGTCAAGATATCTCCAGCTGTAATTTCAGCAGGACCTTGCACATCTAGTTCAATGATCTTTTCGTCTTTAACGTAAGATTTTACTGCAATACCTTTGATGTTCAGAATGATTTGCATCACGTCTTCGCGAACACCCGGAACTGTATCAAATTCATGCAATACACCTTCGATATTGATAGATGTTACAGCAGCCCCTGGAAGAGAAGCTAGAAGTACACGACGAAGAGAGTTACCAAGTGTTGTACCGTAACCACGTTCAAGCGGTTCGATTACAAACTTGCCATAATCTTTATTTTCATCAATTTTTGTTATATTTGGTTTTTCAAACTCGATCATTTAGTTACTCCCTCTTAAACGAAAAGCAGTGTAAGGTTATGATTATACACGGCGACGTTTTGGAGGACGAGCACCATTGTGTGGCACTGGAGTCACATCACGAATTGCTGTTACTTCAAGACCAGCGGCAGCAAGAGCACGAATAGCTGACTCACGACCAGAACCTGGACCTTTAACAGTAACTTCAACTGACTTAAGACCGTGTTCTTGTGCAGATTTAGCAGCAGCTTCAGAAGCCATTTGAGCAGCAAATGGTGTAGATTTACGAGAACCTTTGAAACCAAGAGCACCAGCTGATGACCAAGCAATTGCATTACCATGCACATCAGTAATCATAACAATAGTGTTATTAAATGTAGCGTGAATATGAGCAATACCAGATTCGATATTCTTTTTCACACGACGTTTACGTGTTGGTTTAGCCAAGACTTTTACCTCCTATATTATTTTTTCTTACCAGCAATCGCAACAGCTTTACCTTTACGAGTGCGAGCGTTGTTTTTAGTGTTTTGTCCACGGACAGGAAGTCCACGACGGTGACGGATACCACGGTATGAACCGATTTCCATCAAACGTTTGATGTTCAAGTTAACTTCACGACGAAGGTCACCTTCAACTTTGATTGCATCCACTTCACGACGGATAGCATCTTCTTGATCTGGTGTAAGATCGCGAACACGTACATCTTCTGAAATTCCAGCAGCTGCCAAGATTTTCTTAGATGTTGGAAGTCCGATACCGTACACATAAGTCAATGAAATTACTACGCGTTTGTCATTTGGAATGTCAACTCCAGCAATACGAGCCATGTTTTCTCCTTTCTATCTTATCCTTGACGTTGTTTGTGTTTTGGATTTGCTGGGCAAATTACCATAACACGACCATTACGACGAATAACTTTACAGTATTCGCAAATTGGTTTGACCGATGGTCTTACTTTCATTTCTTATCCCTCCAAGTTTTTCGATTATTTAAAGCGGTAAGTGATACGTCCACGTGTCAAGTCATATGGACTCATTTCGACAGTAACACGATCTCCCGCTAAAATACGAATATAGTTTTTACGAATTTTACCAGAAACTGTTGCTAAAATCTGATGTCCATTTTCAAGTTCAACCGTAAACATTGCATTCGGCATAGTATCAACTACTTTACCTTCAACTTCAATCACATCGTCTTTTGCCACGCAAAAGTACCTCCATAAATTTCGATTTGATGCCTCTAGACACAGAGACAACAATTATAAGTCAGACTAATTCAGTATAACATTTGTAGAGACATTTTGCAAGCATGAAAAACGCTTTTATTTCAAATTTGTCAATACTTTTTCGATATCTGCAAAAACATCATTGATATCTTGATTACCTTCGATATCATGTACCAAACCTTTAGCACGATAGTGGGCAATAATCGGTTCACCTTGGGCAATATTGACATCCAAACGACGTTTTACTGTTTCAGGTTTGTCATCTTCACGCTGATAGTAGTCTTCTTCTTTGTAATCAACTGGTGGGTTGAAAACTTTGTGGAAAGTTTCGCCAGTTTCACGGTGAATGATACGACCACTCAAACGTTCGAGTAGACATGATGGATCCACTTCAATATTGATTACACCCTCAAGTTCAAGACCAAGGTCTACCAAAATTTGATCCAAAGCGTGGGCTTGTTCAATGGTACGAGGGAAACCGTCTAAGAGGAATCCTTTTTCCTTAATGTCATCTTGAGCCAAACGTTCTTTAACGATTCCGTTTGTAACTTCATCTGGAACTAACTCGCCTTTGTCGATATAAGACTTAGCTAAGACACCCATTTCAGTTTGGTTAGCCATTGCCGCACGGAACATATCACCTGTTGAGATATGAGCAACATGGAATTGTTCAACAATTCTTGCTGCTTGTGTACCCTTACCTGCACCAGGTAAGCCCATAATCAAAAGATTCATGATTCAAACTCCTTTTTTATTTTTAAATAGAAGCAAAAATTCATTTCAACTCCTATTTAAAAACAAAATAGAAGAGAGGAGATAAAAATCTGACAAGGTCTTTGATTTTTAAACTCCACTCTCTGAGCAATAGTGAATTTTCTTTTCTATTACAATTATTCTGTTGTATTCATGAAACCAACATACTTACGTTTCAATAAATAACCTTCCAATTGTTTAATTCCTTCAATACCTGTTGAGATAATAATCAAAAGACTTGTTCCCCCAAAAGCAACTACTTCTGAAAGACCGAATAAATCCTTAGCTACAATAGGTAAAATAGAAATAACACCTAAGAAGAGGGAACCGACTGTTGCGAGACGACGAAGAAGTTTTGACATATACTCTTCTGTCCCTTTACCAGGACGGACACCGTGGATATAAGCACCGCTCTTTTGCAAATTTTCTGCTGCCTTCTCTGGATTAATCTGTACAAATGTATAGAAGAATGTAAAGAGGATAATCAACAGAGCGTACAAAGCGATACCTGTAGGAGCTGTTGTAGATAGTAACTCCTGAGCACTACGTACCCAGGCCCAATCAAGACCAGATGCACTTACAAATTGTAAAATTGCCGCTGGTGCTGCTGTAATTGAGCTAGCAAAGATAACTGGAATAACTCCTGCAGGGTTAATCTTCAATGGAAGATAGGAACTTGATGGTGCTCCTTGTGCTACCTTAGTATACTGAATTGGTATCTTATATTCAGCTTGTTGAACATAAGTTGTAAAGTAAACAATCAATAAGACTGCTACGATTAAGATAGCGACAAAAATGAGGGATGAAGTCAAGCGGTCGCTTGGTACGTTGACAAAATAGTCAACATAGATACCCTTGATCATATCAGGAATTGAAGCAACAATCCCTGCAAAGATAATCATGGAAACACCATTCCCATAACCCTTATCAGTAATTTGCTCTCCCAACCAAGTTACAATCATACTACCCGCTGTTAGGATTGCTCCAATCACAAGGAAAACTTGTGGTGTTAGAGGAACAGTCAAAAGTTTGGCTCCAGATAAAGCATTAAAACCAGCTGTAATTCCGATAGATTGCACGAATGCAAGAACAAGGGCAATATATCGAGTTGCCTGGTTCAACTTTCTACGACCAACTTCCCCTTGTTTGCCCCACTCTACAAACTTTGGTAATAAATCCATTTGTAAGAGTTGGACAACGATAGAAGCAGTAATGTATGGACTAACACCAAGTGCAAAAACTGAAAAGTTTTTCATGGCATTACCAGACACCAAACTTAACATATTTAGAAAAGATAGACCACTCAAAGCATTCAAGCTATTGGCATTCACCCATGGAACCGTAATGCTAGTCCCGATACGGAAGACAAAGACGATAAAAATTGTAAAAAGAATTTTTGATCGAACTTGCTTAACTTTTAAGGCTTCTCTCAATAATTTAAAAAACATAGGTCACCTCTCTTAGATGACTTCTACTGAACCACCTTTAGCAGTGATAGCTTCTTCAGCTGATTTAGAGAATTTAGCTGCTTTTACAGACAATTTCTTAGTCAACTCACCGTTACCAAGAATTTTGATACCTGATTTTTCAGCTTTAACAATTCCTGATTCGATAAGAACAACTGGAGTTACTTCTGCACCATCTTCAAAGACGTTCAATTGGTCAAGGTTAACAATTGCATATTCTTTAGCGTTGATGTTAGTGAATCCACGTTTTGGAAGACGACGGAACAATGGAGTTTGTCCACCTTCAAAACCAAGACGTACTCCACCACCGCTACGAGCTTTTTGACCTTTTTGACCACGACCAGATGTTTTACCGTTACCTGATGAAGTACCACGACCAACACGGTTACGAGTTTTACGAGAACCTTCTGCAGGTTTCAATTCATGAAGTTTCATTATATATTTTCTCCTCTTTTGTAAAATGCTAGCGCCGATAAGAGAGAAAAGGTTGTCTCTCCTATCAACTCGCCTATACCTTTGTCATCAAAGATGACTATATCTAGTTTTAGGGGATGGTATACTGCACATCCCCTAAAATTTCATTAGTTTACTTCTTCAACTGTTACCAAGTGAGATACTGCAGTGATCATACCACGAATTGCAGCGTTATCTTCTTTAATAACAGAGCTGTTCAATTTGCCAAGTCCAAGTGCTACAACAGTTTTACGTTGTGATGGAATGCGTCCGATTGGAGACTTAGTCAAAGTAATTTTAATTTGAGCCATTTTATCCCCTTTCTTATGCCAAATCAGAAACTGAAATACCACGAAGGGCAGCAACTTCTTCAGCGCGTTTCAATTGTTTCAAACCTTCAACAGTTGCGCGAACAATGTTGATTGGAGTATTTGAGCCAAGAGATTTAGATGTAACATCAGCTACACCTGCCAACTCGATAACGGCACGAACAGCACCACCAGCGGCAACCCCAGAACCTTCTACAGCAGGTTTCAACAATACTTTAGCTCCACCGAATTCTGAAATAACTTCGTGTGGGATTGTTGTTCCAACCATAGGAACTTCGATCAAGTTTTTCTTAGCATCTTCTACTGCTTTGCGGATTGCTTCTGGAACTTCTTGAGCTTTACCAGTACCAAATCCTACGCGACCGTTGTGGTCACCAACGACTACAAGAGCTGCAAAACGAAGACGACGTCCACCTTTAACAACTTTTGTAACACGGTTGACAGCAACTACGCGTTCTTCTAATTCAACTGCATTGTCTTTAAATGCCATTTTCTAGTGTCCTCCTATTAGAATTTCAATCC
>NZ_JAQFJH010000028.1:0-6482 GCF_030440025.1 Streptococcus sp. SO2 | reverse complement strand
GTGGAAGGTCTTTCCCTGGAGTTCCGCTGACAAATTCATGTGTTGCCTTGTAAGTTGGTGCTGGGGTAAATTCCCAAGTACCGACGAAGTGGGCATCCGCTCCATTGATGGTTTCTGATGCCTTGTCATAAGACTTAAAGCTCCATGTACCCTCTGCCGTCTTCACTTCTGTTTGGCTTGGTTGTGTTGGCGTTACTTGAGTACCATTAGACAAGTTCTTTTCTGTTGCTGGAAGCAGGTCTTTCACTTCTTGTGGAAGTTCTTTGCCTGGGGTTCCACTCACAAACTCATGATGTTTTTCATAAAGGAGGGCCGTGCTTACCTGATTAGAAGGAGCTGATAAATTATCAACATGCAATGTTACAGTATTGTCAATCTTTCCAGAACCTTTTTCTTCTACTTTTTTGTTTGTAGTAGTATTATAAGTTACAATAATTTCAGCAGAAGAATTTGCTTTTATGTATTCAGGTGTCATTTTAACAGTAACAGTTTGACCATTCTTTTCAATAGTATAATCACGCCCTTCCTGTAAAGTCACTCCACCTGATTCCACTTTAAGTCCTTGATAATTAAGGCGCTCATCAAATTTCTGAACCATTTCGATAGATGAAGGCGTTGCTAAAATGTCCTTACCTGGAACCGGAACTTTAAACGTAGCTTTATAGGTTACATCTTGTCCTTCCTTAGCTGGAATCTCTGTAGGATCCACTGCTAGAACAGGGCTCGGATCAATTTTTTCAATATAAAGACCAAAGACGGCCGAAGCAACCTCTGTTGATGAGTAACCAAAATTCATACTATTACTATTTGATCGAAGGGCAAAACCAGAGATATTGTTCTCAGAATAGCTACCGCTTGTAATCTGAGTTGCTACCCAAGCAGTTCGATCTCCTTGATCTTCCTGTCTTAAGACATTGGCATTATTCATCAAACGAAGATTAACATCATTTTGATAATCCTTAACATAGAAGGTTTCCTTCAAGTTGTTGGCATCCATTGCATCGATGTCTGTTGGCTTCATAACCAACTTCAAATCTGTCTCGGAACCATCTGCATAACGCAACTCTGCTGTTACATCCGCATCAAGCCAAAAAGCCTTATTCATAATGTAGTCATGAGCTGCATCTACATAGGGAACATTCCCAATTTCAAAAGCATTATTTTCCCACAATTCTGAAATAGAGAAAAATTCAACAGTAGATTTTTGAGCACTATTCATCTCAGATTCTGCCTGAGCAGTGTTTAGATAGTGAAGAGTTACCTTATTGAATTTTAAGTAAGCATCTACTTGCTTACCATTAACTGTCCCAATATTTGTGAATTTTAGAGAAAGAGGATTTTCAAAAACTTGATCCTGTTTTTTACTTTTATCTACTTTAAGAGTAAAGTTCTCCATCTCGCCTGGATAGGCACCACCCCAGAGATATTCATAGTGGGGATTCGATAAATGAAACTGATCAACAGCCTGTGATTTAGATAAAACACTAAAATTGTTGATGTTCAAATTAAACTTACGAATATCCAAGGTTGAGATATCCGTTCCGTTTTTTATTTCTTCTAAAGCCGCATAAGATTGAAGCGGAATAAGAAAAATAGAAAAAAGTAAAACGACTAGTCCGAGAAAAGCCTGTTTTTTTCTACTGAAAATAGTAGAAAAAGGCATTCTCATGCGATATTTCCATTTCATAATGTACCTCCAAAACTAAAAATGATTGTTTAATCATTTCAAAAGAAATATTCATCTCATTTTAACACAAAAAAAGGGCAATTAAAAGTAGATTATAGATAAAAATTTATTATTTTGTATTTCCAGATTGTCAATTTTTGGTGAGAATAATTAAAATATAAAAATTTTAGAAAAGGCGTTTACACCATGTGAATAACTGTTTTATAGTTAATCCTATTATCACTCTATGAGTTTCATAACGTACTCAAGCCACACATAAACATTAATATATTTAATTTTTTATAAAGAAAGAACCCAAGAATAAATTCTGGGTTCTTTTTAGTATTTCTCGTACAAAAGATACTTTTGTATATTAGAGAGCCTTAGTCCTTCTTACGAACGACAAAGCCTACTAGACCGGCGATAAATAAACCAATCATTGAAAGAAGACTGGTAGAAGCTGTACCTGTGCTTGGTAGAACTTTCTGTTCTTGGCTTGCAGTTTCTTCTTTCTTAGTACTTTCAGCTTGGTTCCCTGTTGTCGCAGTATCATTCTTATTACCGTTGGTTGTTGTAGAAGCTACTTTCTTAGTTCCAACTTCGACAACTTCGTCTACTGCTGGAGTAGTGATTGTGTTTGATTTCTCAACACGACCTGTTTCAACGCCATCTGTGTAAGTCACTGTATAAACAATGGTGCGAACACCCTTCTTACCAGCAGCTTTCACTTGACGACTTCCTTCTGGAAGGTCTGCGTTCTGCACTTCTTTGACTTGGAAAGCAACTTCTTCTGTCTTCGTTTCTTCCTTAGTCGTTACAACTGGGGCTACTACTTTCTTAGTTCCAACTTCGACAACTTCGTCTACTGCTGGAGTAGTGATTGTGTTTGATTTCTCAACACGACCTGTTTCAACGCCATCTGTGTAAGTCACTGTATAAACAATGGTGCGAACACCCTTCTTACCAGCAGCTTTCACTTGACGACTGCCCTCTGGAAGATTTGGATTTGTTACTTCCTTAGTTTGGAAAGCAACTTCTTCTGTCTTGGTCTCTTCCTTAGTCGTTACAACAGCTGCTTTCTTAGTTCCAATTTCGACAACTTCGTCTACTGCTGGAGTGGTGATTGTGTTTGATTTCTCAACTCGACCTGTTTCAACACCGTCTGTGTAAGTCACTGTTTCAACAATGGTACGAACACCTTTTTGCCCAGCTGTTTTCACTCGGCGAACACCTTCAGCTAAGAGTGCATTTTCAACCTCACGAGTCTGGAAGGCAACTTCTTCCGTTTTGGTTACTTCCTTAGTCGTTACAACAGCTTTCCCACCGGTATAGGTAATCTTGTTTTTTGCAGCTTTCTTAGTCTTGCGTGAAACTTCTTTACGAGACTTTTCAACACCATCCACTTTTGTCACTTCATAAGTGACTTCATCGATACCTTCTTCACCTTCTTCAACACGTGTTTTACCTTTATCCAGTGCTGGGTCTACTTTCGTTTCTTCTTTGAAAGCAACTTTTTCCTCTACAGTCACTGTTTCTTTGGTTTCTACACCTGTTTTCTTAGTTCCAACTTCGATGATTTCTTCTACTGGTTCTTTAATTACCGTTTGGCTCTTTCTATCACGTTTTTTCTCAACGCCATTTACCAAAGTAACATCCCAAACAACTTTCTTCTGACCTTTTTCTCCCGCTTGTTTTACCTTTCGAGTACCTTCGGCGAGGTCTGCATTGTTTTCTGTACGAGATGGGTAAGGAATCTCCTCAGTAGTTGTGACTTCTTGATGTTCTTCTTTTAAATCTCCCCCCGAGAGAAGCGCTTCAGCCTTAGCTTTTAAAGAATTGTAGCGAGCTTCAAGCGCCGCAAAACTTTTTTGACCTTCTGGACTCTTCATTGCCTTCTTTGCAGTCTCAAAAAAATTCTTTGCTTCTTCTACATCACCCTCTAGGAGTTCTTTATTCCCCTCATCTGGACTATTTGTAAAATCCTTAATTGAAGATTCTATACTATCAAGCATTCTTTTGAAAGTATTTGCAATACTTCGCTCTTGGCCATCTGGAATTTCTTCATCTTCCGCTGGTGTTTCTTCTGCATGCACTGTTGGAATTTGATATAAATCTGGAGCTACATGATAAGTTGCTACTCCAAGAGCGTTTAAAGCAAGTATTGAAATCCCTAACTTTAATAATTTTTTTCTACTCATTATTCTTTCCTTAACACTTTCAATATACAGTAAGGAGAAGAGTAAATTTTTCTACTCTCCTCTTACTATATGGTACTAACGTTCAGCTTTACGCTTCCAAACTAGAAGCCCTGCAAGTCCTGCAGCAAGAGCTGCAACTACTTCAAGAACTGTAGAAACTTCAGAACCTGTATTTGGCAATGTTTTACCTGGTTCTGTTGGTTTTTTCGGAATATCCCCCTCTGCTGGTGGGATATTTGGAGCTGGTGGCGTTACCGGAACCGGTGGTGTCACCACAACCTTGTTGGTAGTTTTTGATTTATCGTTAAAGCTTACTTTTGCCGTATTTGGTACACCTGTCGCGAATTGTGCAAAATCTGTTCCTTCTCTGAAGTTGGTATAAAGAACGAGAGTTACTTTACTTCCCTTCAAGGCTTCGAGAACATCCTTATCGCTGATTTCAAGAGTTACAATGTTTTGAGATTCATCGTAAGTAATAGTGGCAATTGCTTCCAACTCTTTACCTACTAATTCACTACGATCATTTGAAACCTTACTCAATTTATCAATAGCTGCTTGAAGCTTAGTTTGAGCTTCTTTTAGGTTCTTGATTTCATTTTCAAGTTTCTCTTGTTGTTGTTTCTTATCAGCTGGTACTAATTCTGCTTCTTTCTCCGCTGGTGCTTGAAGCTTAGCCAAGTTTTCTTCAGCTGCTTTCAACTCTGCCTCTAGGCTTGCAAGATTTTGACTTGTTTCGGTGTCAGCAGGTTTCTTATCTTCTGTTGCAGAAGAATCAGATGTAGCTGGAGTAGCCGGCGTTTCCACTTCAGCTGGTTTAGCTGGTTGCGCTGCCTTAGCTGCTTCCAACTTCGCTTTCAATTCAGCCACTTTAGCTTCCGCCGCTTTTAGGTCTTCCTTCTTGTTATTCTCTGTTGAGGTCTCATCAGTTGACTTACCTGTCAAAGCTTTCAGTTCCTTCTCTGCCTGTTCAACTTGGGCTTGAAGAGCTGCTTTGAGCTTGTCAAACTGAGCATTTTCAACTTTAAGAGCGATGCGGTCTTTATTGACTTTCAAAACTGAATGGATTTCATCACTGATCGTGAAGTTCGTCAAATCTGTCTTGACAAGACGACCATATCGATCTTTCTTGGCATTTCCATTTTCATCCACTGGATCCGTTGGAACCGGAGTAGTGATATCGAAGCGGAAGGTATCTAAAGCGTTTGGCAAGTGGTATTTTTTATCAGGTTTAGATCCATCTTCTGGCCCAACAGACTTAACTGGTTCACCTGGTGTTGGATCTGTTGGTTTTTCTGGGTCACGTGGTTTCACCGTTACCGGTTTTGATTCCTTGCTGCCAGATTGACCATTGGCATCCTTGAAGTTGACAGTTGCTTTGTTTGGTACCAATTGGTCCTTATAAGCTTTCAAATCGCTATTCGCTTTGAGTTTAGCTGGGATGTACAATTGAATCTCTTTGAAGCCTTTTAGTCGAGCGAAATCTTTCACTTTTACAGTGACAGTATTTCCTTCAACACTTGTTTCAAGAGCTCCATTTGCATCACGACCGTCCACATAGGCTACTGGTGTATCAGCGATTGCCAAAACAGATTCAAGTGTATCTGTTACGGTGAACTCTTTGTACTTATCAATATCTTTTGGTAAAGCTGTATTGACATTGTACATGTAAGGTGCATCGTATTCGACATCCAAGTGGTCCAAGGTACGATTAATCTTCTTAGAAATTTCTGGTTCTGGTTCTTTTGGAACGATTACCGGAACTTTATTCGAATCTTTGTGTAGCCCTGGTTTGTGTGGGAACTTCGCGTCATAAGAAGCTGTATTTGGAACAGTGAATCCACGATCTGTTAGATATGGAGTCAAATCAGCTCCCGCTTTAATCTTCGCAGTGAAGCTCAATTCAACTGCTTGACCGCCATTGGCTTTTACTTGTTCTTCTGTAAGGGTCAAGGTAATCGTTTGACCTTCTACCTTGATTTGGCTAGCATCAAGAGCTTGACCATTCAAGGTCGCACTTGCTGAACCTGCATAATCAAGAACAGACTCAAGTGTATCACTTACACTGAAGGCTGTCGCATCTGTTGGAACACTTGTTTTCACGTTGTAAGTGAAGACTTGGTCACGTTTGTCAAGAGTTTCAGCTTCTTTGCCGTTCACATCTTTCTTGATTTCTGGCACTTCTGGTGTTGGTGGCGTTACTGGGACTTCGTTAGAGTCCTTGTGCAGTCCTGGTTTGTGCGGGAAGCTTGCGTCATAAGAAGCCTTATTCGGAATCTGTGTACGACCGTCTTCCTTCACATACGCTGACAAGTTCGCACCAGCTTTGATCTTCGCGTCGAATGTTAATTCAACTGCTTGACCGCCATTGGCTTTGACTTGTTCTTCTGTAAGCGTCAAGGTAATGGTTTGACCTTCTACCTTGATTTGGCTAGCCTCAAGAGCTTGACCATTCAATTTAGCACTTGAAGTTCCTGCGAATTCAAGAACGTCTACTAGTGTATCTGTGACTGAGAAGGCTGTCGCATCTTGCGCTACTGTTGTTTTCACGTTGTAAGTGAAGACTTGGTCACGTTTGTCAAGAGTTTCAGCTTCTTTGCCGTTCACATCTTTCTTGATTT
>NZ_JAQFJH010000027.1:0-6678 GCF_030440025.1 Streptococcus sp. SO2 | reverse complement strand
CGCCACGTTTCACAGTCTTGGTGTTCAAGTTTTGAGCTTCGTTGTTTGATGCATCGTCCGCATATGGGTTCGCATTGGTATCTGCGTACTTGTCTGCCAACTCTTTATCATCATCAACGAGCTTGTCACCAGTGATATCGAATTTCTCTTCAGAAACAACGTATTTCTCTGGTTGGAACTTAGGTTCTTCTGGAGGAGTTACGACGTTGTTAAATTCTTTATCCGCAATGTCGCCTACAGTTGCGATAAGAACTTTAGCTGTTCCATCGTGTTTCACTGTAACTGTTACATTCGCTTTCATAGTATCGTATGTAACGGTTGCGTCTGTTCCAGCTACTTCTTCAACAGTGTAGTTGTGTACGCCTTCTTGACCTTTCTTGAATTCAAGAGCTTTGAACTTAACGTTACCAGCCGCATCGTTGCTTACAGTTTCAAGAGTCTTACCTTCTGAATCTTTAAGAACGAAGCTGAATTCGTTTTCTTTAAGCTCACGGCCTTCCAAGCGTTTAGTGAAGTTGAATTCCACTTCAACTGGAACGTTGTTTACACGTTTTTCAGTTGGTTTTTCAGGTTTTTCAACTTTCTTAGTAGTTGGGTTGTAGTAGTTGACTACTTGAGCCGCAGTATTTTCAATATCTACACCACCAGGTACATCAGCTTTCACTGTTGTTGGGATGTCGAACTTGTAGTAACGTCCGAATGCGAACTTAGTTGTATCGATGATTTGAGTATCTTCTGCGTCTCCAAGTGACTTAGTAAAGCCAGATTTAAGAGTTGCAGTGATCACACCGTTGTTCACAGTGATATCGAATTTATCTGTTACTTCTGCGCCTGTTACTGAATCGTAAGCTTTGATCTTAGTAGAATCAAGTTCCAATTTAGCTTCATCGTAGTCATCTGAGATTCCTACTGATTGGATGTTGTCCTTGTTAGCTGCGTCAAATTTAGTTGTATCCAACCATACTTGGTAAACCAACTTGTCGCCACGTTTCACAGTCTTGGTGTTCAAGTTTTGAGCTTCGTTGTTTGATGCATCGTCCGCATATGGGTTCGCATTGGTATCTGCGTACTTGTCTGCCAACTCTTTATCATCATCAACGAGCTTGTCGCCTGTGATATCGAATTTCTCTTCAGAAACAACGTATTTCTCTGGTTGGAACTTAGGTTCTTCTGGAGGAGTTACGACGTTGTTAAACTCTTTATCAGCTGGTTCAGTTACGTTAGCAACCAATGCTTTAGCTGTACCGTCATGAGATACTGTTACAGTTACTTCTGCCTTCATAGTATCGTAAGTGACAGTTGCGTCTGTACCTTTCACCTCTGTTACAGAGTAAGTGTAAGTACCTTCTTGACCCTTCTTGTATTTAAGGGCAGTGACTTTTTCACCAGCTTTATTTGTGTACTCTACCGGAGAGAATTTAATCTTACCATCTGCATCGTTGGTTGCAGTCGCAATCACAATATTGTCGCTGTCTTTCAACTCGAATGTAAATTCGCCAGCTTTAAGCTCACGACCTTCCAAACGTTTTGTGAAGTTGAATTCTGCAGTGATTGGTACAGAGTTTACACGTTTTTGAGTTGGTTTTTCTGGTTTTTCAACAGATTTGCTTACTGGGTTATAAACATGAACGATTTGGTTGGCTTTATTTTCAATATCCACTCCACCCGCAACGTCATCTTTAACAGTTGCTGGGATATCAAATTTATAGTAGCGACCAAATGCAAATTTAGTTGTATCGATAACTTGTGTATTATCAACATCACCTAGTGATTTGTTTACAGAAGTCTTAGATGTTGCTGTAATGACACCATTTTCAACCTTAATGTCAAACTTGTCTGTTACGTCATCCCCAGTTTCACTGTCATATGCTTTAATATCAGCAGCGTTAACAGTTAATTTATCTGCATCGTAAGTATCAGAGATACCAACAGATTGGATGTTGTTTTTGTCAGTGAAGTTCTTAGTATCCAACCATACTTGGTAAACTAATTTATCACCACGTTCAACAGTCTTAGTATTGATGTTTTCTGCTTCGTTGTTTGAAGTTCCATCTGCGTATGGGTTAGCATTTGTAGCAGTGTACTCGTCAGTCAATTCATCATCATCGTCTACAAGTTTTGTTCCTGTAATGTCAAATTTCTCTTTATTAAGAACAAATTTCTCTGGTTGGAATTGAGGTGCTTCTGGTGGAGTAACCTTGTTGTTAAATTCTTTATCAGCAGTTCCATCAGTTGATGCACCCTCAGCATCCACACCGCCAGTTGATGTTACATTCGTTACAGTAGTTAAGGCATGACCTTTCTTAGACACTTCAACTGTAATGGTTGCTTTCATTGTGTCATAAGTCATTCCAAGCTCTTTTGAAGCTGGGATTACTTCTTCAACAGTATAGGTATGTGTACCAACTTTAGTATTGTCAAATGACAACTCAGTGAAAGTAACTGTTCCATCTTCTTTATTAGTAACAGTTTCAATTTCTTTACCAGTTGAATCTTTCAATACGAAGCTAAATTCACCTGCTTGAAGTGCACGACCTGCAAGTTTCTTCGTAAAGTCGAACTTAGTAACTACTGGTGCCACTACATAGTTGTTGAATTCTGAATCTTCTGGCATGCTCACTTTTGCGGACAAGAGACCAGTTGTAGCATCCTTAGTAACAGTTACTGTTACTACCGCATTCATTGAATCATAGTCAATGTTTGTGTCAGCTCCAGCTACTTCACGTACTGTGTAAGTATGCGTACCTTCTTGAGCATAAGGGATTGCATCAAATTGGATAGTTCCGTCAGCCGCATTCTTCTTAGTTTGGATGACATTACCATTTTCAAGTAATTCAAATGTGAAGGCATCTTTTGTAAGCTCTTTACCTTCAAGTTTCTTAGTAAACTTGAATTGAGCTTGTGCTGCAGCAGGTGTGAAGGTATTGTTAAATTCTTTATCTGCTGGAAGTGCTGCTACAGCAGTAAGAGCATGACCTGATTTGGTAACTGTAACTGTCACGTTAGCCTTCATGGTGTCATAAGTCATACCAGCTTCTTTTGTTTCAGGGATAACTTCTTCTACAGTGTAATTGTGATCACCAACTTGAGCATTTGTAAATGTTAAAGCATCAAACTTAACTTTACCATCAACATCATTTTGCTTGGTTTGAAGAACAGTTCCTTCAGAATCTTTCAAGACAAAACTGAATTCGCCAGCTTTAAGTTTACGGCCTGCAAGAGCTTTGCTGAAGTCAAATTGAGCTGTTACTGGTGCCACTACATGGTTGTTAAAGACTTTATCATCTTCACCAGTTGCTTCACCACCTGTTGAGGTCATTTCAGTCTTAGCTGACAAAAGACCTGTAGTTGCATCTTTTGTAACAGTGACTTTCACTGCGATAGTCATTGCATCGTAGTCTACATCGGCTTTATTGCCCTTCACTTCCTTAACAGTATAGTTGTATTCACCTGCTTGGTCAAATGACAATTCACTGAAGCTAATCTTACCGTTAGCCTTGTTAGTGACTGTTTCACTAACATTGTTGGCACCAGTCAAGGTAAAGCTGAAGTCTCCAGCATTCAAGGCTCCATTTGAGAGTGATTTATCAAACTCAAGGTTTACTTTAACAGGAGATGGTGTGAAGGTATTGTTGAACTCTGTATCTGCAGGAAGTGTATTTGTTGCTTTAAGAACGTGACCTTCTTTAGTAACAGTGATCGTTACTTCAGCTTTCATTGGGTCATAAGTCATTCCTGATTCAGAACCTTGAACTTCTTCTACAATATACTTGTGGGTTCCAACTTGTGTCTTGTCAAATGTCAAGTCATCAAAGGCTACAACACCTTCTTTAGTATTTGTCTTAGTTTGAAGAACCTTACCTGTTGAATCTTTAAGAACAAAGCTAAACTCGCCAGCTTTCAACTCACGACCTGCTAGAGCCTTGCTAAAGTCAAACTTAGTCTTAACTGGAGCTACAACATAGTTGTTGAAGACCTTGTCATTCTCACCCTCAGCATGACCACCTGTTGATGTATAAACTGCTTCAACTTCTAGTTTATCCTGAGCATTTTGAGTAACGGTAACTGTGAGAGTAACCTCCATACCATCATAGTCAACGTCCTTATCCGAACCAGCAACTTCCGTAATCTTATAAGTATAGGTACCTGGTTTTTCGAATGTTAGTTGGCTAAAGGTTGCCTTACCATTTTTGTTGGTAACTGTTTCTTGATGTGTGCCACCTTCTTGTTTAAGGGTAAAGCTAAAATCACCATCATTTAAAGTACGTCCTTCAAGAACTTTACTTACTTCAGGAGTGTAGGTTACTGGATCTACTTTTTCATAGTAGAAAACTGTTTCCGTATATGGCGTCAATCCATTAAGCAAGTCAACGTTGGTACCAATACCGTTATTTCCCCTTACTAATTGTTCGTTTGGAGAAAGGTGTCCAATATTATCTCCAAGGAAAGGAACAAAGACTGTTTTCTTAGGTGTGTATCCTGCAGCTCTTTGGAAGTCAAATGCAGTTTCCTTACCGTTTGGATAGTTTACTCCATTTTTATCAGTAAAAGGAATCGTGTACAGAGGTGTCTTCTTAACAACTAAATCTTCTGTGTTTACCTTTCCAGGTTTTATAGGCTTGGTTTCTGCAAGGAGCATATAGCCATCTGTACTTAAGGAACCGTCAGAACGCTTGCTTTGTTGCTTTGGATCAAGAAGATAGACACGAACGACAACTGAACCATCTTCTCCGACGATTTCTTTGATACGCTTGATACCCGCACGCTCCGCATCCATGAATTTAGTCCCAACAACATATGGACGAGAAACATAACCCGTCATACTATCAGCAGGAGCTTCTTGATAGAGTTTGTAACCTGCAAACTGACGTTTCCCTGAAGCAGTGAAGTTTTGACCTTCTGTAGCTGTCAATGTATACTTAGCTAATTCAACTTCATTACCATTCGCCTCATAATCTTGAACAGTTGTATCTGTTTTACTAGCATTATAGGTAGGATTAGCTTTGTCAACTACTTTATAGTGAGTGATTTTGGTAACAACTCGTGGAATTTTGAAGTTACTATCCGTAATCGTGCGTCCATTATAGGTAGGCTCTACTACGTTCATAACATCAGTAGTTGTACGAGCATTATAAACAGCTGTCAAAAGTGCTTGTTCTGTCGGTGTAAGTTCATGATCTGGATTTACTAGCGATGCAATTCTATCAGCCACCTTATAACCTGTTTGTAGAAAAGGCTGAACTGTTTTATCTGCTGCTGTAGAAGTCTGATAGTCAACTTGGAAGGTCAACTCAGAGTTTGACTTAGCTGTTGTTGTAGAGAACTGCTGAACACCACTTGTTGCAGTGATTGTCTTTGTTTCTACAATATCACCTGTATTCTTATCGATTAGTTCAACGACAGAATCAGTTGAGTCACTAAAGTTCTTATAGATACGAACGTAGTAGTTGGTATTGTAACGTTTATTAAATCTTGTAAGATCTAAGATACTAAATGTATAGTAATCTCCAGCTTTTCTTTCATAACCAGCAGGTACATCCTGGGACTTAACTGTTGCACCAACAGGATCTGACATATCTGGATCTGCTGTTTCACCATCTTTAAGTGTAGTTGTAGTTGCTATTGCTTCTGTGTTATGGTCAGTTGCAGCACGACGATTACGGCGACGACCACCATTTGTAGCTAAAGCACCGGCATTTACAGTATTCTCAGCTGCCAAAGCTAGTGTTTCTGTATCTACTAGTGATTTTGCTTCAACATTAGTTGCACTAGCATTTGTATCAAGGCTAGATGCCTCGGTTACAGCTGAAAGTTCTGCTTTAGACTCTGATTTTTCTTCAGTTTTATTTTCAGACTTTTCTGTTGCCTTAGGCTTAGCTACTACAGTTTCTACTGTTTTTGAATCAGTTGCTGATGGTTTAGAAGACTCTGATTTTGCCTCCGAACTAAGAGATGTTTTTTCCTCAGTTTTTTCAGCTTTTGTTTCTTCTGATTTTACTTCAGTTGGTTCTGATTTTACTTCTTCAGGCTTAGCTTCAGATGTTAAAGTTTCTTGCTTACCTTCTGAAGTTTCAGAAACAGCCGAATTTGCTACATCCGTGGATGCCTCTGTCAACTTTTCCTTTTCGACTTGTTCAGTATTCCCAGCAGAAGCTGCTGTTTGTGCTACAATCTCAGCAGCATTTACCGCACCACCATTAGCCATCATGAAGCTAAGGGTCGTTCCTAAAAAAACTGATGCGACCCCAACTTTATATTTTCTTAAAGAAAATCGTTGTTGCTCTCTTCTTATCATGTGATAAGTTCTCCTTTTTTAAACATTTTAACTAATAATATGTAAGTTTGTTGACTTTTTCCAGAAAAAAAATGGACTTCCCCACATTACTAGTAACGCTACCAGTATACCATACTAAAGGATTTATAGCAAGAATAACGATGCTCTAAAACTCTATCCCCAAAATGTATAATATGCATTTTAGAAGAATATTTAATAACGAAAGACTTTTAATATATACATATAAATTTCTGTTCGAATTCCTACTTAGTGTTCAATATAGTTACTTAGTTTATAAAATACATGTTATAATAAAGCTATGGCATATAGTACAGATTTTAAACAACGAGCATTAAATTACATCAAAGAGGGACACAGCCATGTCGAGGCATCCAAAGTTTTTG
>NZ_JAQFJH010000026.1:0-11604 GCF_030440025.1 Streptococcus sp. SO2 | reverse complement strand
TGAAGATATAAAGATACTTCCAATAAAATTTGAATATTTAATAGGTAGACACTTCAAAAAATGAGGTGTCTATTTTTTTACCCGATTTTGAAAGGAAGTGAACTTATGAAAACAAAAAATCAAGAATCAAAAGGTCGTTCCCCACTCTTTAAGACCATCAAACATTCATTCAGCCAATAAAAAAGAAAGGATAGGTAAAAATATGGAACTTAAATTTGTGATTCCCAACATGGAAAAAACATTCGGCAATTTAGAATTTGCTGGCGAGGATAAAGTCGTTCAGCGAAGAATCAACGGACGGCTAACTGTCTTATCAAGAAGCTATAATCTCTATTCTGATGTTCAAAGAGCAGATGATATTGTGGTGGTGCTTCCTGCTGAAGCTGGCGAAAAACATTTCGGCTTTGAGGAACGTGTGAAGTTAGTCAATCCACGTATTACCGCAGAGGGCTACAAAATCGGCACTCGTGGTTTTACAAATTACCTTTTACATGCTGACGACATGATAAAAGAATAAAGAAAGAGAGGAAAAATGATGAGATTAGCAAATGGCATTGTATTAGATAAAGACACGACTTTTGGAGAATTGAAATTCTCTGCTCTACGTCGTGAAGTGAGAATCCAAAATGAAGACGGGTCGGTTTCAGATGAAATCAAGGAACGTACCTATGACTTAAAATCCAAAGGACAAGGACGCATGATTCAAGTAAGTATTCCTGCCAGCGTGCCTTTGAAAGAGTTTGATTATAACGCACGGGTGGAACTTATCAATCCCATTGCGGACACCGTTGCTACTGCCACCTATCAAGGAGCAGATGTTGACTGGTATATCAAGGCAGACGATATTGTGCTGACAAAGGATTCTAGTTCATTCAAAGCTCAACCACAAGCAAAGAAAGAACCGACACAAGACAAATAGTCGCTAGGTAGAAAGGAGACTTTTTCGCATGAAACAGCGTGGTAAAAGGATTCGCCCATCTGGTAAAGATTTAGTCTTTCATTTTACGATAGCGTCACTCCTGCCTGTTTTCCTGCTGGTTGTCGGACTGTTTCATGTGAAGACAATCCAGCAGATCAACTGGCAGGATTTTAACCTATCACAAGCAGATAAGATTGACATTCCCTATTTAATTATCAGTTTCAGTGTCGCAATTCTTATCTGCTTGCTGGTAGCGTTTGTATTCAAACGGGTTCGCTATGATACGGTTAAACAACTTTACCACCGTCAAAAACTGGCAAAGATGATACTTGAAAACAAGTGGTATGAATCTGAACAGGTCAAAACAGAGGGTTTCTTTAAAGATAGTGCTGGTCGTACAAAGGAAAAGATAACCTACTTCCCTAAAATGTATTATCGACTTAAAAATGGCTTGATACAGATACGGGTGGAAATCACGCTGGGAAAATATCAAGACCAACTCTTACACTTGGAAAAGAAATTAGAGAGTGGCTTGTACTGTGAGCTGACGGATAAAGAGTTAAAGGATTCCTATGTGGAATATACTTTGCTCTATGACACCATAGCCAGTCGTATTTCTATTGATGAAGTAGAAGCTAAAGATGGTAAACTTCGCTTAATGAAAAACGTATGGTGGGAATATGATAAGCTCCCTCATATGTTGATTGCTGGTGGTACAGGTGGCGGTAAAACTTACTTTATACTGACACTGATTGAAGCCTTGCTTCATACAGATTCAAAACTGTATATTCTTGACCCGAAAAATGCTGATCTTGCGGACTTAGGTTCTGTGATGGCAAATGTCTACTATAGAAAAGAAGACTTGCTTTCTTGCATTGAAACATTCTATGAAGAAATGATGAAACGTAGTGAGGAAATGAAGCAGATGAAGAACTATAAGACTGGCAAAAATTATGCTTACTTAGGTCTCCCGGCACACTTCTTAATCTTTGATGAATACGTCGCTTTCATGGAAATGCTGGGAACAAAAGAAAACACCGCAGTTATGAATAAGCTGAAACAGATTGTCATGTTAGGTCGTCAAGCTGGCTTCTTTCTAATACTGGCTTGTCAACGTCCAGACGCAAAATATTTAGGCGACGGAATCCGTGATCAGTTTAATTTCAGAGTGGCTTTAGGTCGTATGTCTGAAATGGGCTATGGCATGATGTTTGGCAGTGACGTACAAAAGGATTTCTTCTTAAAGCGAATCAAAGGTCGTGGCTATGTTGATGTAGGAACAAGTGTCATATCAGAGTTTTATACTCCCCTTGTACCAAAAGGATATGATTTCTTGGAGGAAATTAAAAAGTTATCCAACAGCAGACAGTCCACGCAGGCGACGTGCGAAGCGGAAGTCGCAGGTGTGGACTGATCTTGCTGGCTGGTGTGGCAATAGCCACGCCAGCACTTAACCCCCCGTATCTAACAGGGGGGTACAAATCGACAGGAAACAGTCAAAAAAACATTAGAAAATCCTTTGGTTACAAGGGATTTACAAAATTTCAGCGTATGTCAAATGGGCTTTAAAAGTTGACATACGCCTTTTTGATTGGAGGGATTTTTACTGAATGAACAAACTTGGTTACAGCATTTAAAAGAAAAACGCTTGGCTTATGGACTATCTCAAAACCGTTTAGCTGTTGCGACTGGTATTACAAGGCAGTATCTAAGCGATATTGAAACAGGAAAAGTCAAGCCATCAGAGGATTTACAGCAGTCCCTTTGGGAAGCTCTGGAACGCTTCAATCCCGACGCTCCCCTTGAAATGCTGTTTGATTATGTAAGAATTCGCTTTCCGACAACAGACGTACAGCAGGTGGTCGAAAACATCTTACAACTGAAACTGTCCTATTTTCTTCATGAGGACTATGGTTTCTATTCTTATTCAGAGCATTATGCTTTAGGCGACATATTCGTCCTTTGCTCCCATGAACTGGACAAAGGAGTTCTGGTGGAATTGAAAGGTCGTGGGTGCAGACAATTTGAAAGCTATCTTCTGGCACAACAAAGAAGCTGGTATGAGTTCTTTATGGACGTTTTGGTGGCTGGCGGTGTGATGAAACGCCTTGACCTTGCCATTAACGATAAGACAGGGATTTTAAATATCCCTGTACTCACTGAAAAGTGCCAACAGGAAGAATGTATCTCCGTCTTCCGCAGTTTTAAAAGCTATCGCAGTGGCGAACTGGTACGCAAAGAGGAAAAGGAATGTATGGGAAACACCCTCTATATCGGTTCATTACAAAGTGAAGTTTATTTCTGTATCTATGAAAAGGACTACGAGCAGTACAAGAAAAATGATATTCCCATTGAAGACGCAGAAGTAAAAAACCGTTTTGAGATTCGATTGAAAAATGAGCGTGCCTATTATGCAGTCCGTGATTTACTCGTCTATGACAATCCAGAGCATACCGCCTTTAAAATTATCAATCGGTATATCCGTTTTGTAGATAAAGACGATTCCAAACCTCGTTCTGATTGGAAACTGAATGAAGAATGGGCTTGGTTTATTGGGAACAATCGTGAACGATTAAAACTAACCACAAAACCAGAGCCTTACTCCTTCCAAAGGACGCTGAACTGGCTATCTCATCAAGTTGCCCCGACCTTAAAGGTTGCGATTAAACTTGATGAAATCAACCAGACGCAGGTTGTAAAAGACATTCTCGACCATGCGAAACTGACAGACCGACACAAGCAGATTTTGAAGCAACAGTCAGTAAAAGAACAGGACGTGATAACAACAAAAAAATAACTCAAATACAAATTCATTGAATATAGAGAGGAGAACATTTTTATGAATTTTGGACAAAACCTTTATAACTGGTTTCTATCAAACGCTCAATCACTGGTGCTTTTAGCAATCGTTGTGATTGGCTTGTATCTTGGCTTCAAGCGTGAGTTTAGCAAACTGATTGGCTTTTTAATTATTGCGATTATTGCGGTTGGCTTAGTCTTCAACGCTGCTGGAGTAAAAGACATTTTACTAGAGCTATTCAATCGCATTATTGGTGCTTAAATAAAACCGTTCTTTTGTGGAATATAAGTGGTTTTCTTATGTTCCGCAAAGGAATGGTACACCAAACGAAGTGCGGTAGGGATTTTTGAATCTCTACAAAGAAAGGACGTGAATATATGGACGATATGCAAGTCTATATTGCGAATTTAGGCAAATACAATGAGGGCGAATTGGTCGGTGCGTGGTTTACCTTTCCCATTGACTTTGAGGAAGTCAAAGAGAAAATCGGCTTGAATGATGAATATGAGGAATACGCCATTCATGACTACGAGTTACCCTTTACGGTTGACGAATACACTTCCATTGGCGAACTCAATCGACTATGGGAAATGGTATCGGAATTACCCGAAGAATTACAATCGGAGCTATCTGCTCTGCTCACTCATTTTTCAAGCATTGAAGAACTAAGCGAACATCAAGAGGATATTATCATTCATTCCGATTGTGATGATATGTATGACGTGGCACGCTACTACATTGAAGAAACGGGTGCTTTAGGCGAAGTACCAGCTAGTCTTCAAAACTATATTGATTATCAAGCCTATGGTCGGGATTTAGACCTTTCAGGAACGTTTATCTCAACCAATCATGGGATTTTTGAAATCGTCTATTAAATCTGTCGGTACATTACTACTGGCAGATTTTCTATTTTACGGGGTGGCTCAATCAGCTACCCCTATTTTTTATGAAAGGATTGATTACATGAAGAAAATACGAAGCTATACCAGTATCTGGTCTGTGGAAAAGGTACTGTATTCTATCAATGATTTTAGACTTCCGTTTCCCATAACCTTTACGCAAATGACATGGTTTGTCGTGTCACTCTTTGCAGTGATGATACTTGGCAACTTGCCCCCTCTTTCCATGATAGAGGGAGCATTTCTCAAATACTTTGGGATTCCTGTGGCTTTCACATGGTTTATGTCTACAAAAACTTTTGATGGTAAAAAGCCTTATGGATTTTTGAAGTCTGTCATTGCTTATGCACTGCGACCAAAGCTGACCTATGCAGGAAAAAAAGTAACGCTTGGCAGAAACCAGCCACAAGAAGCCATTACAGCAGTTAGGAGTGAATTTTATGGCATATCCAATTAAATACATTGAAAACAATCTCGTCTGGAATAAAGACGGGGAATGTTATGCTTACTATGAGCTTGTTCCTTACAATTACTCATTTCTAAGTCCAGAACAGAAAATACAAGTGCATGATTCTTTCAGACAGCTTATCGCACAAAATCGTGATGGCAAAATTCATGCTTTACAAATCAGTACAGAATCCAGCATACGTTCTGCACAAGAGCGTTCCAAAAATGAAGTCACTGGCAAGCTCAAAGCGGTTGCCTATGACAAAATCGACCAACAGACAGACGCTTTAATATCCATGATTGGCGAAAATCAAGTGAACTACCGTTTCTTTATCGGCTTTAAGTTGCTTCTCAACGATCAGGAGTTTTCTATGAAAAGTCTTACCGTTGAAGCAAAAAATGCTTTGTCTGATTTTGTCTATGATGTGAACCATAAGCTGATGGGCGATTTTGTTAGTATGAGTAATGATGAAATCCTGCGTTTTCAGAAGATGGAAAAGCTCTTAGAAAATAAAATCTCTCGTCGTTTCAAAATCCGCAGGTTAGATAAGGACGACTTCGGCTATCTGATTGAACACCTTTACGGACAGACAGGCACTGCCTATGAAGAGTATGAGTACCATCTATCAAAGAAAAAGCTGGATAATGAAACGCTGATTAAATACTATGACTTGATTAAGCCTACTCGCTGTTTGGTGGAAGAAAAACAGCGATATTTGAAAATCCAGCAGGAAGATGAAACCGTCTATGTAGCTTACTTTACCATTAACAGCATTGTCGGAGAACTGGACTTCCCGTCCTCTGAAATCTTCTACTACCAGCAACAGCAATTTACATTCCCGATTGATACGTCAATGAATGTGGAAATTGTAGCGAATCGTAAAGCCCTATCTACTGTCCGCAATAAAAAGAAAGAACTGAAAGACTTGGATAACCACGCTTGGCAAAGTGATAATGAAACCAGCTCCAATGTGGCGGAAGCTCTGGAAAGTGTGAATGAGCTGGAAACCAATTTAGACCAAAGCAAGGAATCTATGTACAAGCTGTCTTATGTGGTAAGGGTATCAGCAAATGATCTTGACGAACTCAAACGTCGTTGTAATGAAGTGAAAGATTTTTATGACGATTTAAGCGTAAAACTGGTACGACCATTTGGGGATATGCTCGGCTTACATGAAGAATTTTTACCTGCCAGCAAGCGTTATATGAATGATTATATTCAATACGTGACCTCTGATTTCCTCGCTGGTTTAGGTTTTGGTGCTACTCAAATGCTGGGGGAAAATGAGGGGATTTATGTTGGCTACAGCTTAGATACTGGACGCAATGTCTATCTGAAACCTGCTCTTGCCAGTCAAGGGGTTAAGGGTTCAGTAACCAATGCGTTAGCGTCGGCTTTTGTTGGTTCGCTGGGTGGTGGTAAATCCTTTGCGAATAACCTTATCGTCTATTATGCGGTGCTTTATGGGGCACAAGCAGTGATTGTAGACCCAAAAGCAGAACGTGGCAGATGGAAAGAAACCTTGCCAGAGATTTCCCATGAAATCAATATCGTCACTCTGACTTCTGATGAGAAAAACAAAGGCTTACTTGACCCTTATGTGATTATGAAAAATCCCAAAGATTCTGAATCACTGGCTATTGATATTCTGACATTCCTTACGGGGATTTCCTCTCGTGATGGGGAACGCTTCCCAATCCTTAGAAAAGCCATTCGTGCAGTAACCAATAGTGAAGTACGAGGGTTGATGAAAGTGATTGAGGAATTACGGGTTGAGAATACGCCACTAAGTACCAGTATAGCCGACCATATCGAAAGTTTTACAGACTATGACTTTGCACATTTATTATTCAGTAATGGTTATGTGGAGCAGTCTATCAGCTTAGAAAAACAACTGAACATTATACAGGTTGCGGACTTGGTACTTCCCGACAAGGAAACTTCCTTTGAGGAATATACCACTATGGAGCTTTTATCCGTTGCTATGCTGATTGTCATTAGTACCTTTGCTTTAGACTTTATCCATACAGACCGAAGCATTTTCAAGATTGTAGATTTAGACGAAGCATGGAGCTTTTTACAGGTAGCACAAGGAAAAACACTATCTATGAAGCTGGTTCGGGCTGGTCGTGCTATGAACGCTGGGGTATATTTCGTGACCCAAAATACAGACGACCTCTTAGATGAAAAACTGAAAAATAACCTCGGCTTAAAATTTGCATTTCGTTCCACTGACCTTAACGAGATTAAAAAGACCTTAGCCTTTTTTGGTGTAGACCCAGAGGACGAAAACAATCAGAAGCGATTGCGTGATTTGGAAAACGGGCAATGCCTTATCAGTGATTTATATGGTCGTGTCGGTGTGATACAGTTCCACCCTGTATTTGAAGAACTGCTCCATGCCTTTGATACCAGACCACCTGTGCGAAAAGAGGTGTAAATGTGAAACCATCAATAGTAAACAGAATAAAATCAAACTGGACGCTGAAACGTCTAGGTAAAGTGGCAATGACAGTGGCTTTCACACTTGTGATTGCCATTTTTCTTTTAGCCATGCTGGGAACGGTGGTTCAAGCTGCGGGCTTGGTAGATGATACGGTCAATGTGGCAAATGAATACAGCCGATACCCACTTGAAAACTATCAACTGGATTTTTATGTGGATAATAGCTGGGGCTGGCTTCCGTGGAACTGGTCGGACGGGATTGGAAAACAGGTCATGTATGGACTATATGCCATTACCAATTTTATTTGGACAATCAGTTTGTATGTTTCCAATGCGACAGGTTACTTAGTACAGGAAGCCTATTCCTTAGACTTCATTTCCGCTACAGCAGATTCCATTGGTAAGAATATGCAGACCTTAGCTGGTGTGAGTGCAAACGGATTTTCAACAGAGGGTTTCTATGTTGGATTCCTCTTACTCTTGATTTTGGTTCTTGGGGTTTATGTTGCCTATACGGGACTGATAAAGAGAGAAACCACAAAGGCAATTCATGCCATTATGAATTTTGTGCTGGTGTTTATCCTATCGGCTTCCTTTATTGCCTACGCTCCCGACTACATTAAAAAAATCAATGACTTTTCATCAGACATCAGTAATGCCAGTTTATCACTTGGCACGAAGATTGTCATGCCCCATTCCGATAGTCAAGGCAAGGACAGCGTGGACTTAATCAGAGATAGCCTGTTTTCCATACAGGTTCAGCAACCGTGGCTACTGCTTCAATACAACAGTTCAGACATTGAAAGTATCGGTATTGACCGTGTGGAAAGCCTGCTCTCCACCAGCCCAGATTCCAACAATGGCGAAGACAGAGAAAAAATTGTTGCGGAAGAAATTGAAGACAGAAGCAATACCAATCTAACCATTACAAAGACCATTAACCGTTTAGGTACAGTCTTCTTCCTATTTGTCTTCAATATTGGGATTTCCATATTTGTATTCCTATTAACAGGAATCATGATTTTCTCGCAGGTACTTTTTATCATCTATGCTATGTTTCTGCCTGTGAGCTTTATTTTAAGCATGATTCCATCATTTGATGGTATGTCAAAACGAGCCATAACAAAGCTCTTTAATACCATTTTGACACGAGCTGGAATCACATTGATTATTACGACAGCATTTAGTATTTCAACCATGCTCTATACCTTATCGGCTGGTTATCCGTTCTTTTTGATTGCTTTTCTACAGATTGTGACCTTTGCAGGAATCTACTTCAAGCTGGGCGATTTAATGAGTATGTTTTCTCTACAGAGTAACGATTCTCAAAGTGTGGGAAGTCGTGTGATGAGAAAACCTCGTATGCTTATGCACGCTCACATGCACCGTCTACAGCGGAAACTTGGACGTTCCATGACTACTCTAGGGGCTGGGTCTGCCATTGTTACAGGTAAAAAAGGACAGTCGGGTTCGGGGAGTTCTGCAAGGACACAAGCAGATCACTCCCGACCAGACGGAAAGGAAAAATCAACACTTGGAAAACGTATCGGTCAAACCATCGGTACAGTAGCTGATACCAAAGACAGAATGGTAGACACTGCTAGTGGTTTGAAAGAACAGGTTAAAGATTTGCCGACCAATGCAAGATATGCAGTATATCAAGGAAAATCCAAAGTAAAAGAGAATGTCCGTGATTTAACCAGTAGTATTTCTCAAACCAAAGCGGACAGAGCCAGTGGACGCAAGGAACAGCAGGAACAAAGGCGAAAAACCATTGCGAAGCGTCGCTCTGAAATGGAACAGGTCAAACAGAAAAAACAGCCTGCTTCTTCTGTTCATGAAAGACCGACTACAAGACAAGAACAATATCATGATGAACAGACCTCAAAACAGTCTAATATTCAGACTTCATATAAGGAATCTCAACAAGCCAAACAAGAGCGTCCAGCAGTTAAGTCCGATTTTTCAAGTCCAAAAGTGGAACGCCAAGGCAATACCGTTCAAGAAAAAACCGTTCAAAAGCCAGCAACTTCAACCACTACAGCAGATAGAACTTCACAACGTCCAATCACAAAAGAACGTCCGTCTACTGTTCAAAGAGTACCACTACAAAATACAAGAAGTAGACCACCAATCAAAACCGCCACCATTAAGAAAGTCGGTAAGAAACCATGAAGTTGAAAACTTTAGTGATTGGTGGTTCTGGATTATTCTTGATGGTCTTCTCACTGCTTCTGTTTGTTGCCATTTTATTTTCAGATGAACAGGACAGCGGAATTTCCAATATTCATTATGGAGGTGTGAATGTTTCCGCAGAAGTGCTGGCTCATAAGCCTATGGTAGAAAAATATGCCAAAGAATATGGCGTTGAAGAATATGTCAACATACTTCTTGCGATTATACAGGTGGAATCGGGCGGTACTGCGGAAGATGTTATGCAGTCCTCGGAATCCCTCGGTCTTCCACCTAATTCATTGAGTACAGAAGAATCCATTAAGCAAGGTGTGAAGTATTTCAGTGAATTATTAGCCAGTAGCGAAAGGCTCAGTGTAGATTTAGAATCGGTTATCCAGTCCTACAATTATGGTGGTGGTTTCTTAGGGTATGTGGCTAATCGTGGAAATAAATATACCTTTGAACTGGCTCAAAGTTTCTCAAAAGAGTATTCAGGTGGCGAAAAAGTGTCTTACCCCAATCCCATAGCCATACCTATCAATGGGGGCTGGCGATACAACTATGGCAATATGTTTTATGTGCAACTGGTAACGCAGTATCTTGTCACAACAGAGTTTGATGATGATACGGTACAAGCCATCATGGACGAAGCACTGAAATATGAGGGCTGGCGATACGTTTACGGTGGAGCTTCCCCGACTACTTCTTTTGATTGTAGCGGACTGACACAATGGACGTATGGAAAAGCTGGAATTAACTTACCACGAACCGCACAACAGCAATATGATGTGACCCAGCATATCCCACTATCGGAAGCACAAGCTGGCGATTTGGTTTTCTTTCATTCTACCTATAACGCTGGCTCTTATATTACTCATGTTGGGATATACCTTGGCAATAACCGTATGTTTCATGCAGGCGACCCAATCGGTTATGCCGACTTAACAAGCCCCTACTGGCAACAGCATTTAGTGGGAGCAGGACGAATCAAACAATGAGAAAGGAAGATTTAATGATGAAATTTAGAAAAAATCAGAATAAAGAAAAACAGATACCAAAGGAAAAGAAACCTCGTGTCTATAAGGTCAATCCTCATAAAAAGGTTGTGATTGCCTTGTGGGTACTTTTAGGGCTTAGTTTCAGCTTTGCGATATTCAAGCACTTTACAGCTATAGATACTCATACTATTCACGAAACAACTATCATAGAAAAGGAATACGTTGATACTCATCATGTAGAAAATTTTGTAGAGAACTTTGCGAAAGTCTACTATTCATGGGAGCAATCCGATAAGTCCATTGATAATCGAATGGAAAGTCTAAAAGGCTATCTGACAGATGAACTTCAAGCTCTCAATGTTGATACAGTACGCAAAGATATTCCTGTATCGTCTTCTGTAAGAGGATTTCAGATATGGACGGTAGAGCCAACTGGCGACAATGAGTTTAATGTAACCTACAGTGTAGACCAGCTCATTACAGAGGGAGAAAATACAAAGACCGTCCACTCTGCTTATATAGTGAGTGTCTATGTAGATGGTTCTGGAAATATGGTACTGGTTAAGAATCCGACCATTACCAACATACCTAAGAAATCAAGTTATAAACCAAAAGCCATTGAAAGTGAGGGGACGGTTGATTCCATTACAACCAATGAAATCAATGAGTTTTTAACGACGTTCTTCAAGCTCTATCCTACAGCGACAGCCAGTGAACTTTCCTACTATGTGAATGACGGGATATTAAAACCAATCGGAAAAGAGTACATCTTTCAAGAACTGGTAAATCCTATTCACAATCGTAAGGATAATCAAGTCACGGTATCGCTGACAGTGGAGTATATCGACCAGCAGACCAAAGCAACGCAGGTATCTCAATTTGATTTGGTACTTGAAAAGAACGGGAGTAATTGGAAGATT
>NZ_JAQFJH010000025.1:0-12425 GCF_030440025.1 Streptococcus sp. SO2 | reverse complement strand
CATCAGTTGCGTCAACAACGTACCATTTGCGTTCTACTTGGCCTGGTTTAGCCATGAATGTAGTTTTGTTCATGATTTCTCCTATATGAATATCGTTTTTGTTTACAGGGCGGATGTTCCGGTCCGCGGGGTATTTGAAAGGTTCCGGGGCCTTACAAATGGGGTAAACAATACCGTCTACTATCATACCAAATTTTACTACTAAAAGTCAATAGATATAAAAAATAATTTTCCCTATTTGGCCTTTAAAATATCACAAAAACCTCGTGAAAACGAGGTTTCTATTGCTATTTATAAGCCAAGGCACGTTTGAAGCTTTTCCATAGACCTAAGTCATCTGTCTGAAGGACCAGGCTGGCATACATACGCCCGATAAAGGCTGTTGCAGTGACTGCAAAAATAACCGTTATGGCAAGGGAAATCCAAGCTTCTAAATCACTTGCATAACCATTGATGGCTCTAAATGGCATAAAGAAGGTTGAAATAAAGGGAATATAAGACCCAATTTTCAAAACCAAATTGTCTCCTGCAGCACCTAGAGAAGTCACACCGACAAATCCTGCTATAATCAAGATCATCAAAGGCGACAAGGCCTTTCCTGAATCCTCAGGGCGAGAAACCATAGAGCCTAGAAAGGCTGCTAAAACAACGTACATAAAGAGGCTAACCAAGACAAACAATAAGGTATTGAGCGAGAAGGCCTCTCCTAGATGATTTAAAATCCCAGATTGTGCCAAGATAGGGATGTCTTTAAAGAGCAGAATGGCAGCCAGCCCACCCACGACGTAAATGCCAATATGAGTCAAAATCACAAGAAGCAGAGCCAGCATGCGAGCGTAGAAATAATGACTTGCTCGGATACTAGAGAAGACCACCTCCATGATTTTGGTTCCTTTCTCGCTAGCCACTTCCTGAGCAGTGACACTAGCATAGGTAATCAAAATCATATAAAGGAAGAAGCCAAGCCCTGCGGCCGCAATGGTTTGAACAATTTTTTTGTTTTCCTTAGATTCATCAATTTTCTCAGTAAAATCAACGGTTTGACTCAGGCGTTTTTCCTGTTCTTGAGACAAATTAGCTGACGAACGATTGAGTTGGTATTGCAGTTCGTTTAGCTTATTGGTTACTGCTAGTTTGATGCCTGTTTCAAGAGAAGTTTCACCATGATAGACGGCCTTGAGGACGCTGTCCTCTTGGTCAATGGTTAGGTAACCCTTGATTTTCTCATCCTTGATAGCAGCCTGGGCACTGGCTTCATCCTTATAATCAAAGTTGATACCATTGGTACCCTTGAGCCCTTCTTCCACAGATGGCACAGTTGTTACTACTGCTATCTTGCTATTCTTGGCCATAGAAGACCCTTGGAGAAAGCCGATTCCTACAGATAAGGCTAAAAAGAGGAACGGCGAAATCACCATAAAGAAGAAACTCCACGACTTGACATGTCGAAGATAGGTTTCCTTCATTACAACCCACATATTTCTCATACTTCCACCCCTGATTCTAGTTTAAAGATTTCATCGATTGTTGGAGCTTGCTGGTCAAAGGTCGCGATGTATTGACCTTGAGTGAGGATTGGGAAGAGTTCCCTTCCAGCGCTCTCATCATCGAGGATCAATTTCCAACTACCTTGCTTGGTCAAGCTCACCTGTTTGACGTGAGGAAGACTTTCCAATTCTTCCTTGCTTCGTTCACTTGAAACAAAGAGACGTGTTTTCCCGTATTGATTGCGAACATCCTGAACAGGTCCATGCAAGACCACACGCCCATCACGAATCATCAGGATATCATCGCAAAGCTCCTCGACATTGGTCATAACATGGTCAGAAAAGATAATGATTGCACCGCGCTCTTTCTCTTTCAAGATGACTTGTTTGAGCAACTCGGTATTGACTGGATCTAAACCACTAAAAGGCTCATCCAAGATAATCAAGTCTGGTTCATGGATTAGGGTGATAATCAACTGAATTTTCTGTTGATTCCCTTTTGACAGACTCTTGATTTTGTCGGTCAATTTGCCCTTCACTTCGAGTTTTTCCATCCATTGAGGGAGTTTCTCCTTGACCTCCTTAGCATCCATACCTTTTAGAGTCGCCAAGTAGCGAACTTGTTCAAGGACTGTCAACTTGGGCATGAGACTGCGTTCTTCAGGCAAATAACCTATCCGAGCGTAGGTTTCCTGACGAATATCCTGCCCATCCAGACTGATCTCTCCTTGGTACTCCAAAAATTTCAACATACTGTGGAAAATCGTTGTTTTCCCAGCACCATTTTTTCCGACCAGCCCTAGAATTCGTCCTGGACTTGCCTGAAAATCGACACCAAACAAGACTTGCTTGGAACCGAAACTTTTCTCTAGATTTCTTACTTCTAGCATCTTCCACCTCCGAAATATGTTGCACTTATTATACTCCTTTTTGATAGCCTTTACAACGATTTATGTCCATTTTATCAGATAATAAGTAGCAAAAGTATCCTATCTCTAATAAATTTAAGTGCTTCAGCGATAGCTTTAGTATAACTCATTAAAGACTTTCTGAGATGGCTTCCTCCTCAACTATCGCTTTTCTCTTCTGAACTGTCCTTTTGAAACTAAAAATCCACCCCGAGGGATGGATTTTAGACTATTAACGCACTTCTGCATTCACTTTTTCTTCGAGTGATGCTTGGATTTTTTCCATATAGCGTGCGACTTCTTCGTCTGTTAAGCTATCTTCTGGATTTTGGAAGGTCAAGCTATAGGCCATTGACTTCATGCCAACTCCCAGTTTTTCGCCTGAGAAGACGTCAAAGAGTTTGATATCTGTCAAACGTTTCACGCCTGCAGCTTGGATAGCGTCTATAACTTCTTGATGAGTGACTTCTGCCTTGAGGAGTAGAGCCACGTCACGGCTGACTGCTGGGAATTTGGTGATTTCCACAAATGGAGCAGCTGGTTGAAGGGCAGCTTCAATGGCTGAAAGGTTGAGCTCCGCTACATAAGTTTCTGGGATATCGTAAGCCTTGGCAGTAACTGGATGCACTTGGCCAAGGAAACCAAGAACTTGGTCGCCAAGTGAAATCACGGCCGTACGTCCTGGGTGAAGGCTAGCAATCTCAGCTGTTGCTGTATAAGTCACTTCTAGTCCCAAGCGAGTAAAGAGCGCTTCAAGGATTCCCTTAGCATAGAAGAAATCAACTGGAACTGCTGCTGTTTGGAAGTCTTTTTCTGCAACCAAGCCTGTCAAAGCAAAGGCAAAGCTGTTGATTTCATTTGGTAAATCTTCTTTTGGATTGCCTGTTTGTTCAAAGACTTTTCCAATCTCGTAAAGAGCCAAATTTTTGTTCTTACGAGCCACGTTATAGGCTACTGTATCCAAAATACCTGAGATCATATTTTGGCGGAGGACTGAACGTTCCACAGTCATTGGCCACATGAGTTCTGTAAGGTTACTTGGTTGAGCCGTAAACTCAACTGCTTTTTCAGGCGTTGTCAGAGCGTAGGTGATGATTTCTGTCAAACCTGCTCCTTCAGCGATGGTACGAACTTGACGGCGCAATTTTTGTGTCGCAGTCAATTCACCAGCTGTACCATCATCTTTTGGAAGACTAGTTGGCAAGCGATCATAACCATAGATACGGGCGATTTCTTCAAAGAGGTCCGCTTCGATGGTAATATCCCAACGACGACGAGGTACGCTGACTGTGAAGGCTTCAGCATTTCCAGAAAGTCCAAAGCCAAGACGACGGAAGACATCTTCCACATCAGCATATGAAAGCTCCGTACCAAGGACGCGGTTAACGTCAGCCAGAGTCGAAGAAACTTCTACATCAGAAGTATCAAGCGCTCCTGCTGAAACGATACCCTTACGCACAGTCGCACCTGCAAGTTCCGCAATCATGCTCGCCGCAGCATCAAGGGCTTCGTTAACAGTTGCCACATTGATACCTTTTTCAAAGCGAGAAGATGATTCAGAACGAAGGTTGAGGCGTCCGCTAGTCTTGCGGATGGATTTGCCATTGAAGACAGCTGCTTCAAGGACAACACGACTAGAATTTTCAGAGATTTCTGTTGTTTGACCACCCATGACACCTGCAAGGGCTACTGGCTTGTCTGCGACAGTGATAACTAAGTCATTTGTTTCCAAGTCACGTTCTTCACCGTCCAAGGTCACCAATTTTTCACCAGCACGTGCTTCACGCACACGGATGTCATTGCCTTCAAAGGTATCCAAATCAAAGGCATGCATCGGTTGACCAAAGTAGAGTAGGATATAGTTGGTCACGTCTACAACGTTATTGATGGGACGGATACCTTCATTCATAAGAAGGTTTTGCAACCATTGTGGACTTGGTGCGATGGTCACATTATCCAAGATACGGGCCGCATAGTAAGGCGCCTTGTCTGTCTCAATGCCTACAGAAAGGGCGTCTGCTGCAGATTCATTTGTTTCTGTTAAGGTAAATGCTTTAAAGTTAACTGCCTTATCATAGATAGCTGCTACTTCGTGAGCCACACCACGCATAGATAGAGCGTCTGCACGGTTTGGTGTGATAGAAAGTTCGATGATTTCATCATCCAAGTCTAGATATGAGAAGACTTCCTCACCTGGTACTGCATCTTGAGGCAAGATTTGAATACCATCTGCGAATTCCTTCGGTACGACCGAGTCAGAAATACCTAATTCACCAAGCGAACAGATCATTCCAAGTGACTCTAAACCACGGATTTTCCCTTTTTTAATCTTGTAATTGTCAGCAATACGAGCTCCCGGAAGAGCCACCATGACCTTGATACCAGCACGCACATTGGGGGCACCACAAACGATTTGACGGGCTTCTTCTTCGCCAACGTTAACCTGACAGACATGCAAGTGAGTTTCTGGTACATCTTCGCAAGACAAGACCTCGCCGACGACAATTTTTGAGAGACCGGCAGCCGGTGATTTGACACCTTCGACCTCAATCCCTGTAGTTGACATTTTTTCAGCCAACTCTTGTGATGGCACATCAATGTCCACCAATTCTTTTAACCATTTATAAGATACAAGCATAATTTAGTTCTCCAGAATGACAGTTGCCACTCTAGTTTTTTCCTTTCCTATCATTTCAATAGAAGAATTCTCTTCTTACCTTAATTTCTTTTTCAGTAACCAATCTGTATCTACTTTTTGACCAACCATAAAATGATGTTGGCTAAATTTCTCAAAACCATATCGGTTATAAAACGCTTGAGCTTTTGTATTATGCTCCCAAACACCTAACCAAGTCCAGGAAAAACTATTTTTGGTAGCAAATTCAAGAGCAAATTCAAACAGTTTCTTACCGATTCCAAATCCTTGGAATTTTTGTAGCACATAGAGGCGTTGAATTTCAAAAGCATCCTCTAATTCTCTCTCAGTCTGAGCACTTCCCCAGTTGACTTTGAGAAAACCAGCTATCTCCTCTTCATGCATAATGAAATAGGTTTCGGATTCTGGATTTTCTAACTCAGTTGACAAAACTCTCAGACTATAAGCCTCTTCAAAGTATTCCTGTAACTGCTCTTCCGTATTATCATGAGCAAATGTTTCACGAAAGGTTTGTTTGGCAATTTTGGACAACACCCCAACATCTGCCTTTTCTACTTTTCTAATCATTATTTAAACTGTTCTGAGAAGCGGACATCTCCTTGGTAGAAGCCACGGATATCGTTGATTCCGTAACGGAGCATGGCTACACGCTCTTGTCCAAGACCAAAGGCAAAGCCAGAGTAAACAGTCGCATCGATTCCACTCATTTCAAGGACACGTGGGTGAACCATACCGGCACCCATAATTTCGATCCAACCTGTTTTCTTACATACGTTACAGCCTTCTCCACCACACTTGAAGCAGGAAACATCCACTTCAACAGATGGCTCTGTGAATGGGAAATAAGATGGACGCAGACGGATCTGACGCTCTTCACCAAACATTTTTTGGACGATCAACTGAAGGGTTCCTTGAAGGTCTGCCATAGAGATGTTTTTCCCAACAACCAAGCCTTCGATTTGGTGGAACTGGTGACTGTGGGTTGCATCGTCCGTATCACGACGGAACACACGTCCTGGTGAGATCATTTTCAAAGGACCTTTAGAAAAATCATGAGCGTCCATAGCACGCGCCTGAACTGGAGACGTGTGAGTACGAAGCAAGATTTCTTCTGTGATGTAGAAAGTATCCTGCATATCGCGAGCTGGGTGATCTTTTGGAAGGTTCATACGCTCGAAGTTATAGTAGTCTTGCTCCACTTCAAAACCATCCACGACTTGGTAACCCATCCCGATGAAAATATCTTCGATTTCTTCACTGGTTTGTGTGAGGACATGACGATGACCAGTCGCAACTGGGCGACCTGGAAGTGTCACATCAATGCTCTCACTTGCTAGTTGAGCTGCGACTTTCTTTTCTTCCAAGAGTTTCGCTGTTTCTTCAAAGGCAGCTGTCAAGACATCACGCGCTTCATTGACGTGTTTCCCGATGATTGGGCGCATCTCAGCAGAAACATCTTTCATCCCTTTGAGGATTTCAGTAAGCGACCCTTTTTTACCAAGGACAGAGACACGCAAATCTTGCATCTCTTTTTCATTTTCAGCAGTAATCTGCTTCAAGCTAGCCAGCGTTTCTTCGCGAAGCGCTTTTAATTGTTCTTCAATAGTTGACATAATTCCTCCATCAGTCGCTCGTAGATAAAAAGAAAACCACATGCCAAAAACTCCACTCGGAGCGTTGACACGCGGTACCATCCGTTTCATCTGACAAGTCAGACCTTCATTTCTAAATCCATGCGCAAGTGAATTCGCCCAGCTTTCATATAGAGAGCTTGCAGTCACGGCTCTCCTCCCTGATATACTTCCCTTGAGTTACTAGTCTTGCGGATTCCTATTCAATTACTACTTAGTTTATCAGATTTTTACCATTCTTGCAAGACCTATCTCACTTCTGCTTGCCTTTAAATCGCCATTGGAAGCGAAGCTTGTCATAGAAAGGAAATTCGATAAACAAGACTCCCAAGCCCACACAGAGACTTGCAAGGACGTCTGATGGATAGTGAACTCCCAGATAGACCCTTGACACCAGTACACTGACTAGGTAGAACCCAAGAACGATTTGTACGATTTTTCTCCAGACTGGATTTTTAATTCGTTGACTGAGAATGACAATCAAAGTACCTACCATCAGTGTCACTGCAAGAGAATGCCCGCTTGGAAAAGAAAATCCGTTCTCCTCTACCAAGTGTAAAATAGCTGGCCGTGGGCGCTGGTAGATGTTTTTAAAGGTCACAATTAAGAGACCGGCTAAGGCTAGATTACCCGCCATGAAGTAGCTTTCTATCTTCCACTGCTTACGATAAAAGATAAAGGCTGCGATGGCAACCCAGGTAATGATTACTGGGATATCAATCAAATGCGTAAGCGCACGGAATAGAACTGTCAAATAATCTGGCAAGTCCCCACGAAGGGCAGTCTGAAGCGGTTGATCAAAACCGACCAGCGTTTCAGGATAGAACTTAACCATATAGCCAAGAAGGACGAAAAGTAAAAGGGCAAAACTGCCCTTCATTAAAAATGTTTGTTTATCTCTCATAATGTTTTAAGGTTGGTTTCAAGAGGACGTATAACAACCAGAATGAAACAGCAAAGATTAAACCTTCAATCAGGTTAAAAGGTAAAACCATGGTCATCAAGTAGTTAGAAAGTCCCAAAATTTTTCCAATATCAAAGTTGGCAAACTTCGCGTACAGAGGAACAGCATAGACATAGTTGAGAACCAACATAGCAGTAGTCAATCCAATAGTTCCCGCTAGAGATGCTAGTAGGAAACGAAGGGTGCTACGTTCCTTTTTCCAAATCAAACCAAAGACGATAACAAAAACTCCCAAGGCCACGATATTCATTGGCAAACCAATGTAGGTATTCACTCCCTGGCTATTGAGAAGCAACTTCAAGAGTGAGCGAAGCAAGAGGATTCCTAGTGCAGCTGGCAAATCCATCACCACCAAGCCCACAAGGACTGGCAAGATACTAAACTCAATCTTGAGGAAGGTTGCCGCTGGCAAGAGCGGAAAGTCAAAGTACATCAGCACAAATGAAATGGCTGATAAAATCGCAATGGTCGAAATTCGACGTGTGTTTGTCATAACAGGTTCCTCCAATTTTCTATAAAATCAGAAGAAGTTGGAAAGAATCCCTCTATCTATTCTCACTTTTTATATCCCAAAAGTTCCCTCTCACTCTTTTGAGCAAGCGGTTGCAATTCATCTATAAACTCATCAGAACAGACAAAGCCATTCTTTCGTCTTCTCCCATCCAGACTATACTGTCGGTTGTGGAATCGCACCACATCAGCTTGCGCTCGCGGACTTCTTTAACTAAGATATTTTGGATTAATCTAGGCGTCGCAGTCGAAGATAATACTTGAGTATATCGAGACAAGACAACGAAGAGTAAGCCAGAATAGCTAGTTAAAGTCACCGCCGGTCGGGAATCTCACCCAGCCCTGAAGACCCCTTTATCATAACAAAAAACGCTTGCAAGTGCAAGCATTTTGTTTATTTCAATTTATCTGCTTCATAGGTGTGAACGAGCTCAAGACCTGCAAAATTCTGCTGACGGAGAGCTTCGTAGACGATCATGCAGACGGTATTCGAAACATTGAGGCTACGAACATGTTCATCATTCATAGGAATACGGAGAGCCTTTTCGGGATGCTCCCGCATAAAGTCCTCAGGCAAGCCCTTGTCTTCACGTCCGAAAAGAAAATAGTGGTCTTCGTCAGTCGATAAATCCACCTCAGAATACACTTTCTCAGCAAATTTCGAAATCAGATAGACTTGTCCCTTCATCTGAGACATGAAATCTTCCAAACTGTCATAAAAATAAATCTCAAGCTTATCCCAGTAGTCCAAACCAGCTCGCTTCATCTTGCGGTCATCAATCGGAAATCCCATCGGTTTGATGATGTGAAGGGGAGAATTGGTCGCAGCGCAAGTACGCGCAATGTTACCTGTGTTTTGTGGAATCTGAGGTTCAAATAATACAATGTGATTTGTCATGACTGGCTTCCTTTTATCATTGCAAAAAAATAGCCACACTGCCCGGAGTCAAGCTCAGCAAACAGCGTGGTTAAGGCGTCGTTAACTTACCTCACAACAGGTTTGAAGTAAATCAGCGAAACTACTTCCTTAGTATAACACTTTCAGAATCATTGTCAATAGAAATGACTTGATTTTTTTTACTTTTTTTAATGATATTTTCATGTTTGGTCATTCCTTTCTGAAAAGGTATGGTAAAAGAGCCAAATTACTTCAAATCAGAGACATTGTCATAGAAGTTAAACAAATGTATCTTCAAAACTTGAAAAAAGCCTTTCTTCCCCTAAAAATCGCCTTAGCAAGTGCATTTTTTGCTAAAAAAGGGTATGATAGTTACATCATGAAAAAGTAGGTTTTTTATATGAAAATTGTCCTTGTTGGTGGAGGGAAAGTTGGTTTCGCCCTCTGTCGTTCACTGGTTGCAGAAAACCATGACGTTGTCCTCATCGAACAAGATGAGGCTGTCCTCAATCACATTGTCAGTCGCTATGATATCATAGGTCTCCTTGGAAATGGTGCTGACTTTGCCATCTTAGAGCAAGCCAGTGTCCAAGAGTGCGATATCTTTATCGCCCTAACCGAACACGATGAAGTGAATATGATTTCAGCGGTACTTGCTAAAAAAATGGGTGCTAAAGAAACCATCGTTCGGGTGCGAAACCCTGAATACTCTAATACCTATTTTAAAGAGAAAAACATTCTTGGATTTTCACTTATTGTTAATCCAGAGCTCCTGGCAGCGCGTGCGATCTCAAATATCATTGATTTCCCTAATGCCCTCTCTGTCGAACGATTTGCTGGAGGTCGGGTCAGTCTCATGGAATTTGTTGTCAAGAACTCTAGCGGTCTTTGTCAAATGCCAATCTCAGACTTCCGTAAAAAGTTTGGCAATATCATTGTCTGTGCTATGGAGAGGGATCATCAACTGATGATTCCAAGCGGTGATGTTATTATCCAAGACAAGGATAGGATTTTTGTTACGGGAAATCGTGTAGATATGATGCTTTTCCATAACTATTTTAAATCTCGTGCAGTGAAAAGCTTACTTATCGTTGGAGCTGGAAAGATCGCTTATTATCTGCTTGGCATTTTAAAAGACAGCCGCATTGATACCAAGGTCATCGAGATCAATCCTGAAAGAGCTCGTTTCTTCAGTGAAAAGTTCCCCAATCTCTATATTGTCCAAGGAGATGGAACTGCAAAAGATATTTTGCTAGAAGAAAGTGCTCCCCACTATGATGCAGTCGCAACCTTGACTGGAGTTGATGAGGAAAATATCATCACTTCTATGTTTCTTGACCGTGTTGGTGTCCATAAGAATATCACCAAGGTCAACCGAACAAGCCTTCTAGAGATTATCCACGCACCTGATTTTTCAAGTATCATCACACCAAAAAGCATCGCAGTGGATACCATTATGCACTTTATCCGTGGTCGAGTAAACGCTCAGTATTCAGATCTTCAAGCCATGCACCATCTAGCAAACGGTCAAATTGAAACTCTCCAATTCCAAATCAAGGAAGCTAATAAAATGACTGCCAAACCTCTATCACAGTTGAAATTGAAAAAAGAGGTTCTCATCGCAGCCATTATCCGAAAAGGAAAAACAATCTTCCCTACTGGAGAGGATATGCTTGAGGTGGGTGACAAGTTGCTCGTGACGACCTTATTGCCGAACATCACCAAAATTTATGACTTGATCGAGAGGTAAAAAATGAATAAAAACATGATTCGTTACCTCCTCTCAAAACTTCTCTTGATTGAGGCTGTTCTTCTCCTAGTCCCTGTTAGTGTAGCAATCTATTACCAAGAATCCAGTCAAGTATTTATCGCTCTCTTTTCTACGATTGGAATTTTAGTCCTTCTTGGTGGTCTAGGTGTTTTACGGAAACCGAAAAATCAACGGATTTATGCCAAGGAAGGAGTCTTAATTGTTGCCCTCTGTTGGATTCTATGGTCTTTCTTTGGTGGCCTCCCCTTTGTCTTTTCAGGACAAATCCCCAGCATCATCGATGCCTTCTTTGAAATCAGTTCTGGATTTACAACTACAGGAGCAACTATTCTGAACGATGTTTCCGTTCTCACTCGTTCCCTCCTCTTCTGGCGAAGTTTCACCCACTTGATCGGAGGGATGGGGGTACTCGTCTTTGCACTTGCCATTATGGACAATGCTAAGAATAGCCACTTGGAGGTGATGAAGGCTGAGGTCCCTGGACCTGTCTTTGGCAAGGTCGTATCCAAGCTAAAAAACACTGCCCAAATTCTCTATCTGCTTTATCTGGCTCTCTTCTCCCTTTTTGTGGTTATCTACTACTTAGCAGGCATGCCCCTCTATGATAGTTTTGTCATCGCTATGGGAACAGCAGGAACTGGGGGCTTTACCGTCTATAACGACGGAATTGCCCACTACGGTAGCTCACTCATCACCTATCTAGTTAGTATCGGAGTGTTGGTTTTTGGGGTTAACTTCAATCTCTACTACTACCTCATGCTCCGTCGGGTTAAGGCTTTCTTTGGAGATGAAGAACTACGAGCATATATCATCATTGTCCTAGTTTCTACAGGCTTGATTACTCTTAATACGCTCCACCTCTACCAAGGGGTTTCTAAAAGTGTTGAAATGGCCTTCTTCCAGGTCTCCAATATCATCACGACAACAGGTTTTGGTTACGGAGATATTACCAACTGGCCCCTCTTCTCCCAATTTATCCTCCTCTTCCTCATGGGAATCGGTGGATCAGCTGGCTCAACTGCAGGTGGTCTCAAAATTATCCGTGGACTGATCCTCACGAAAATTGCTAAAAATCAAATTTTGTCCATCTTATCCCCTCACCGTGTTTTGACTCTCCATGTCAATAAAACGGTGATTGATAAGGATACCCAACACAAGATTCTTAAGTATTTTGCCATCTATATGATGATTATCCTCTCTCTCATCTTTATCGTCAGTCTTGATAGCAATGATTTTCTAGTCGTGACCAGTGCTGTCTTCAGCTGTTTTAACAATATCGGACCTATTCTAGGTACAACCTCTAGCTTTGCCATCTTTAGCCCCATCTCTAAAATCCTGCTCTCTTTTGCAATGATTGCAGGTCGCTTAGAGATATACCCGATTTTGCTACTCTTTATGAAACGTACCTGGTCTAAACGTTAATTACAATACAATCCCCCTTTTACAAGCTAGTAAAAGGGGATTTTTTCTATTAAAAATAGCATAAAAATCTAGTTATCCGCATAAAAACTGGACTTATCACACTTTATCAAGGTCAAAACCACTCAATTTACTACTAATTTACTACTTATGAATGAGCTTTGATACGACGATTTATCCT
>NZ_JAQFJH010000024.1:0-22358 GCF_030440025.1 Streptococcus sp. SO2 | reverse complement strand
TAGAACGGTTGTTTGGTCCGTGTTGTCCTGGTACGTAGTTACGACGTGCCAATTCTTTACCTGTACCTGTAAGTGAAAGGCCAAGGCGACGAGCTTGTTTCCAAGATGGTCCTGTATAACGTGACATATGTATGTCCTCCTGATATAAATAATATTTGGCGGAAATAGTCACTTAGAAAGCCCTGATTCGTGCAGATGCCCTTCGCCTAAACAGCCAAGGTTACTTATCATAAGACACCTGTTGACGAGCTTCATGCTTTCCTGCTGCTATTTCACACAAAGGCTATTATACCATGAAAAGCTAGATATGTAAAGGGATTTTACAGCTTTATTTCAAATTGAGGCTGAATGTAAATTTGCTTCCTAAGCCATATTGACTTTCTGCTGTGATTTCGCCACCAAGCTGATGGGCTAGTTCGCGTGCAATCGCAAGTCCTAATCCATGTCCACCTGTCTTCATATTGCGCGAAGTTTCTACACGATAAAGTCGTTTAAAGATCTTTTCCAAATCCTCAGGAAGGATTCCCTGACCCTCGTCTTTCACACTGATTCTCAGCTCTTGTTCTGTTAATTGGGCAAGAACCTCGATTCTGGTTCCTGGTTCTGAATATTTAAAGGCATTGTTTAACAAATTGACCAGAATGCGAGAAAGTTTGTCAGAATGGCTCTTGATTTTCGCCGACTCAGGTGATACTTGAATGTAAACATCTCGCTCCTCTTGTTCAATCTGGAGTTGAAATTCACTCATTGACTCAATCAACAGCTGATCTAAAAAGACCTCTTCGACTTCTTCATCAGCAGTATCTTGAGGTTGGGTGTTAAGAGTCAGAACATCCAATTCCTCCACTAGCTTGTTTAGACGCTCGGTTTGCCGACCAATCGTGGCTAAGTAGTGGAGTCGCTCCTCTTCCTTAATCACTCCATCTAGAATTCCCTCCACAGTAACCTGAATGGAGGTAATGGGAGTTTTAATATCGTGAGAGAGCTGCGCAATCATCATTCTCTTTTCTTGCTCGCTCTCATCAAGTGATTGAAAGGTGGCTTGCAAATTGTGGGACATGTCATTAAAAGCCTGGCCCAGCTCTTGAAATTCTAATGGTCCCTTGGTTTCAATTTCTGTGCTGAAATCCTTGCTTGCTATATCCTGAGCTTGTTTTTTCAAATGTTTCAGAGAAGAGAACACTGGCGACAAAAGAAAGATGCTCACTGCAGCGCCAATGAAACTAGCAATCAAGGTCATTCCAACGAGAAAGTAAACTTCACTTTTCTCGATCAACATCCGTTGGACTGCCCAGAAAACGACCAAAATCGTTAGTAGAGTCGACACTAGATACCCCACTAAAATATAGTTTTTTAATTTCATGTTCTACCTCTTGGTCTTTCCATCTTATAACCCAAACCCCAGACAGTTTTGATAGCAGGAGCATTTGAATTCGTATACTTGGTCAACTCTTGCCTCAAAGCATGGATATGAACATTGAGTGTATTGGTATCATCCACATAGTCCTCTTGCCATACCTTCTCATAAAGTTCCGTCTTTGAAAAGACTCTCTCGGGATTGCTGGCTAATATCCATAGAAGTTCAAAGGATTTTACTGTCAATTCCAAAGGTTGCTCCCCAATGCGAACCTCATGAGTCACATGGTTGATTACCAAGTCACCAAACTCGATCTGTTCTGTCTCTCCTCCACGGCTAAGGCGACGCAAGATATTATTCACTCTTAAAACCAATTCGCGTGGGCTAAAGGGTTTGACTATAAAATCATCTGCCCCCAAACTTAATCCATAAATCTTATCCTGTTCGCTTGTCTTAGCAGTTGTAAAGAGGAAGGGTTGATCCGGAGCGATATACTGAACTTCACTGATAAAATCATACCCGTCCATATTGGGCATCATGATATCTGTGATAATGAGGTCGATAGATTTTTTTCTGAAAAGCTCTAATCCCTCCTTGCCATCATGGGCGACCAAAACGTCGTAACCCGCCTGTATAAGATAGCGGTGTTGAATATCTAGAATATCTATTTCATCATCAACCAGCAAAATTGTCTTTTTCATCTGACACTCCTTCGATAAAAACAGTGTTATACTTGCTTTAGTATAACACTATTTTCTCTAATGTTTAAATGATTTGAATCTTAATCTTCTCGTTTGGTTGTCAAACCCAAAAGTCCAACAAGACCTGCCAAGGCTAGACCAAAGATACCAAGGCCTGCTGTAGCCGTTTTAGCTTCCCCAGTATTTGGTAGCATCGCTTTATCATCTTTTTTCATCATATTAGCCATTGGGCTAGAAGCTGGTTGATCTACTTTCATATCTGACATATGGTGATTTGTACCCATCATACCCTCAGTCGTACCTGTAGAGCCTGTTTCAGAAGGCTTCGTATTCATCTGACCTGATTGAGATGGTGTTGTCGCCATTTCTTTTCCACGAAGCTGAATCGTTACTTGACGAGTAGCAATCAGATTAGTCAAATCAGGTTTGCCATCTTTAGAACCATAGACTTTAACAGTAGCTAGATACGTATGTGTTCCGTTAGCTCGAAGTTGATCCAGCAAGGCCTGACCATCTTTGCCAACCGTATTGCCATTCAAATCCACTTCGTAGAAATATTGACCTTTAGCCAAGCCTTCAAGTGGCAATAGAGCTGGATTTTTAGCTGTTCCGTTGTCTGACCATGGGGCTTTGTCTGAGGCTTTTAACAAGAGGCGAGTCAACATACCATCTCCACCAAAAGCTTCGTATGGAATGACTTGGTTGACACCAGCTGTAAATGGTCCTGGAAAATTAGCTCTATCCAAGTAAGAAGCTGGGACATCTACTGTATCTTTGGTATTGTCAGCTACACCTTTTTGCACTTCAGCTGGTGTGGTCAAACCATTCAAATTAACAGTCAAATCTTTAGTCGCTACCAGATTAGTTAAGTCAGGCTTGCCGTCTTTTGCACCGTACACCTTGATGGTTGCCTTATAGCTTTGAGTTCCATTTTGTTTCAAGAGGTCAAGCAGCTCTTTATCTGATTTTCCTTGGGTACCTGCTAAATCCACTTCGTAGAAGTAAAGGCCTTTGCCCAATTTCTCTACTGGTGGAAGGGCGGGATTTTTAGCTGTTCCGTTGTCTGACCATGGAGCCTTATCAGATGCTTTCAAGATAAGACGAGTTAACATGCCATCACCAGCGAAGAATTCGTATGGAATGACTTGATTGACACCAGCTGTGAAGGGACCAGGGAAGTTAGCCTTGTCCAAGTAAGTAGCTGGGACATCTACTGTGTCTTTGGTGTTGTCAGCCACACCTTTTTGCACTTCAGCTGGGGTGGTCGCTGGTTGAGCTTCACTAGCTTCACGGTCTTGTCCAGAAACTGTAGACGCAGGACTTTCCGCAGGTTTAACTGCATCTTCTGTTTGTTTCTTAGAGTCAGGTTGTGCTTGCACTTCTTCTTTTGGCGCTACTGCAGGCTCTTTAGCAGTTGCGTCCGCTTTTTCTGAAGAGCTTGTCGTATCCACACTTGCTTTAGGTGTTGGAACAGACTGTTCTGAAGGAAGAGCTACATCAACTGCTTTTTTGAGAACCTCTGCTGGTAAATCGCTCTTTTCACTCACCGAAGCAGCGTCTGGCACGACTTGGGCAGGAGTCGGATTGACGACATCAGCACGTGCAGAACTTGGTTGACCAACTAGGACAAAGAAGCCACTAGCCACAACAACCGAAGCAACACCGACACTGAGACGGCGAATAGACCAACGAGTATATCTCTGATTTGGATTGAATTTCATAGGATTCTCCTTAGAGTTTTCTTTTTTTGATGACTCTAGTATAATCTCCTAAAATTAAAAAGGATTAAGAAAAAGTTAAAATTTTTCTTAAATCCCTCTTATAAAATACTTATATTGACTCGTTAATTATTTGGAAAGAGAGTACCCTTCCTCTCCTACTCACTCAGTTCAGCTAGGGTATCCAGATGTTGGTTATTGATCACCGCCATGATGTAGGTGTCTTCCTGCAAGAGGTCATTAGGTCCGAATTGGACATCCAGAGGAGCATTTTCGTAGGCACGAAAACCAAGTACGTTGAGGTTGTATCGCCCACGTAAATCTAACTGACTGAGGCTTTTACCTACCCATGATTGGGGGATTTTCATCTCGACAATCGAAACATTCTTATCCAGCTGAAAGACGTCTACACTGTTATGAAAGAGGATGGTCTGTGCCAATGAGCGCCCCATCTCAAACTCTGGTGAGATGACTGCGTCTGCCCCGATTTTTTCTAGAACTTTTTTAGCTGTATGGCTTTTGACCTTGGCAATAACGGTCGGTACTCCTAGACTCTTGCAGTGCATAACCGAGAGAACACTGGACTCTAGATTTTCACCCGTTGCGACGACTACGGTATCACAGGTGTCAATCCCCGCTGATAGAAGGAGTTCTTCATCCGTGATATCTCCAACTACTCCACGCGCCAACACTGGTTCAAATTGATTAATGCGCTCCTCGTGGTCATCAATAGCAATGATATTCATATGATGCTTGGCAAGAGCAGCCAAAACACTGCTCCCAAAAATTCCCAAGCCTAAAATTCCAATTGTCCGATCTGACATCGTTCTTCCTTTCTTATCCAATGGTGATATCTGCTTTCATATAGTGAATCGTATCTTTCTTGTCTGGCTGGTATTCCGCTACACTGACCAGTAGTGTCAAGGGACCAATACGGCCGATAAACATCAGCAACATAACGATGCTGAGGGCTATCTTGCCTAGCTCTGGTGTTAAATTTGCCGTCACTCCAACTGTCGCAAGTGCTGAAATGGTCTCAAACATGAGGTAAATAAAGCGCGGATTTCCTTCTGCGGTTACCCCTAATAGAATCAAGCCCAGCAAGAAGGTCAGCAAGAAGATAATAAAGACACTGAAAGATTTTTGCACGGTTCGGGGTTCAATGGTCCTCCGAGCTACATTGGCATGAGGCAAGCCCAATAATTCACTGCGAGCAAAGACCAACAAGACAAAGAAGGTCGTAATCTTGAGCCCCCCTGCTGTCCCTCCAGGTGCCCCGCCCAGAAACATCTGCAAGATGTAGATCAGTAAGGTAACTGGTCGAGCCTGGGTGTAGTCAATTGAAGCAAAGCCTGCCGTTCTCATGCTGACGGTCTGGAAGAAACTAACCAACAGTTTTTCTGGAAAACTAAGATTTCCAATCGTCCCAGGATTGTTCCACTCAATTAAGAGAGTCGATACTGTTCCAAAGAGCAAAATTCCCGCCGTTAGAAAGAGAACCAACTTAGTATGGAAACGCAGGCGCCGTTTTTTCTTTTTCCCAAACTGGGTCGCTAGATCAAACCAGACCATAAATCCTAGACCACCCGTGATAATCAAGCCTGCAATCACTAGATTAATCAAGGGATCCGTTTGGAAGGCTAGCAAACTCGTACTTCCAAAATTATCAAATCCAGCATTACAGAAAGCTGAAACAGCCAAAAAGATAGAGGTTAAAATCCCTCGCCCCCAGCCAAATTCAGGAATAAAGCGGAAACTCAAGAGAAAGGCACCGAGCCCTTCCACTAGAAAAGTCGTCAGAAAGATTGAACGGATGAAATCCTTTAGAGACTGGGTTTCTCCATAAGCAAAACTTTCTTGAATGGTCTCACGGCCACGAAGACTGAGCTTTTGCTTGCCTTGGATATAAAAGATTCCGATAAAGGTCATGAGCCCCAAACCACCAATCTGGATCAAAATCATACAGATCAACTGACCCCAGATATTGTAAGTAGAGGCTACCGGCTGGGTAAAGAGCCCTGTCACACAGACCATAGACACAGTCGTAAAGAGATGGTCAAAGTAGGTCGCTTGTGACGTTCCTGCTTGCACAAAGGGGAGACTTAAAAGGAGCGAGCCCAAGAAGATCACTAGGGCAAAACTTAAAAAGATGCGACGGGCTGGCGATAAACGCCCTAATGTCGTCTTGATTTTTTCCAAAAAAGATTTGAATAACATAGCTACATTCTACCATAAAAACAGTAAGAACACTCACATGTGGTGCACAATGGCAAGACAGAGTTCGAGTGCCTTATCAAAAGCTTCTGATCCCCAGTCACGACTGTCGTAGTTATCTAGATCTGCTAAGGAATCTGCGGTAAAGAGCAGCTCTCCCCAGACAACCCCACGTAGTTGAGCTACTGCCGCAAGAGCAGAGCACTCCATCTCCACAACAGCACAGCCTTCTTCCTTGCGATAGGCAACCTTTTCAGCCGTCTCTCGGTAAAAACCATCTGTCGTCCAGGTCATGACCTCCTCGTAAGGAATGCCTCTTTGTTCCAAGACTTGCTCAATGGCAGAGATAGCCTCAATCTGCATCTCCATATAACGAGAAGGCGCTACATAGTGGTAGCTGGTTCCCTCATCTCGCAGAGCGCGAACAGGGACGAGAAAGGCATTTTCCTCTATATCGGCTAGGACTCCACAAGTACCAGTGGAAATGATTTGCTCCACACCATAGCCAATCAACCAATCCATAAACTGGGCTGCTAGAGCAGAACCAACAGGCGCTTGGGCCAGACAGATCTCTTCACCCTTGTAATTGATGACATAGACTGGATAGGTCTTGGTGGCAGAAACGAACTCACCAATACAGTCCGTCCCTACTTCCCCCGCATAGCGGTCAATCTCCTCCTCCAAAAATGCATAGATACACTTCTTTGGCAACTTCAAGTCTAACTCCTCATGTGTTGGCATAAGGACCGACTGAGGATTGTCATCAAACTCTAAAATGGGAATCGCATGCTTCTGAATCATCGCCCACCTCCTCTAATTTTGTACTATTGTATCAAAAGCTGACGGAGTGTCAAGGAGGAGACTGATGAACTGAGTAAAAAAAGCACCTCAGTTATGAGATACTTTGAACTTGCTAAGATATCGAGTAGTAAATATGAGCTGGGTAAAAGATGTGGGAGCCTTGTGCAAGGTGATTGAGGAGTTATAAATAAATACCAAATTCAACAACAAAAAAGACATGAATCTGAAATAAGCAGAACATGTCTTTTTTAGCTTGTTTGAAAGTCAAGTAAATAAACCTTAGTTCTTCTAGAACTCCCTTATTTCCACAAACCACCTAAAATCTGTTTTTCTAATAAGTCTAAGTCTTCCTCTTTTATTTCTCCATTGTCGCCAACGATATAAAGCTGAGCGAAGTAAGCCAACAATGGACCAACACAAATACGAACCATTTGAGGAATCGTTAACTCTGGATTTACACGTGGATCTGCTAGCAATTCCTTATGAAGCACTCGAAGTTTATCCTGAATAGCATTCCATATAAAAATCTGTTCATTTTTTAGTTTTTTATTTGAAAAACTCTCCTGCAGAATGATTTTCATCAAAGCACGATTTTTTTTGAGATAGCTCATACGATCGTGGACGAGATAACGAACCCTCTCTTCTGTCGTTTCAAAAGCTAAGAGTTCCTCAAAAAAACTACCGAAAATGCCTGGGACTACAGGATGTAAAATAGCCGTCAGTAGATCATCCTTCGTCTTAAAATACTTAAACAAAGTTGCCTGGCTTAGTCCAGCACGCTCAGCTATGTGAAGAGTTGAGGTCCCATGGTAACTCCTGGTTGATATGAGATCCACTGCTGCCTGCATGATTTTTTTCTTTCCTTGAGGGTAATTCGCTTCTTCTAAGTAATCTTCAAACGATTCAAAAACAGTCTTATCCATCTAATCTTCACACCTTTTTAGCATTATTTATGTTGATTTCTAAACTTTACGATAACGACGCAATCCAACAATATTGAGAATTGTTAAAATGATCAAGAAAATCATTAAAACACCAAGATTTGGCAAAATATCACCAAGATTGTGTCCGTAAAGAATAATCTGGCTTATTGCATCACCAGAATAGGTTAATGGCAAAAATTTCCCCACAGTTAGAGCCCATTCTCCCATTGATGACAATGGAATAATTCCTGAGAAAAAAAGTTGGGGCATAATCACGAGAGGAATAAATTGCATCATTTGGAATTCTGATTTTGCTAGAGTAGACAAGAGAATTCCAAAAGCTAGTGCTACAAGAGCCAGTACCACATTAACTATTATAACATTTAAAATACTTCCTACAACTTCTACATCTAGTAGCCAAATTGCTGCTAAGACGACAACTGCCGTTTGAAAAATCGCAATAATACCGTAAGACAACATATAGCCATAGACGATTTCAGATCGTTTCACTGGTGTTGCTAACAAACGTTCTAGTGTTCCACTGGTGCGCTCTTTCAAAAGCGCCATACCTGAAATCAAAAAGACAAAGAAGAAAACTACAAAACCTATCAAAACCGGAATCATACTGGTAAAGAAGCTTGTATTTTCATCTCCATACTGATAAGACTCCTTGATTTCTGGTGTTTTTGCGTCCGAGTCCAATTGTGGAAGAGCTTGTTTGACACGAGATAGTAACTGATCGGTGCCTTCACTGGCGATACTTGTTCGTAACACTTGTCGTATCATAGATGTCTTGGAGGCATCTGTATTTGCGTAGTCGACCTGATACTCACCGTCTTTATAAGAAATCACAGCATCGACTTTTTCATTTGCTAGCGCTTCTTTGGCCTGATCTAAGTCTTGATAAGTCTCGATGTCCACATGATCAAGCTCATCCATTTTCGTTACCAAACCAGTTGGTAGATCTTGTGTCGCTAACTTGACATTCACGGTTGTACTAGCTGAAAACATGAGGTTCATCAACCACATGATAAAAACAGGTGCTATAAACATCAGGGCTAGAGTTCGTTTGTCACGAAGTAATTCTTTGATGACTTTTTTTGCAATCGCTATTGTTCTCATTTTACTCACCTTCTGCTTTTAAAAATACTTCTTCAATACTTGAAACTTGATAACTTTCTTTTAAGTGTTGCGGTGTATCAAAAGCAATGATTTTTCCGCCTAATAATAAGCCGACCTTATCCGTCAACTCTGCTTCATTCATAACATGGGTAGTAACTAATATCCCTACCCCATTGTCTCTAAGCGCGAATAATTCTTTCCAGATTTTCTTTCGAAGAGAAGGGTCGATTCCAACTGTCGGTTCGTCCAAAATCAAGAGTTGAGGATTTCCCAACAGCGCGATAGCAAGAGACAAACGCCGTTTCATTCCTCCAGAATAACCAGATACCGCCTTGTTTAAGTAGTCTGTCAGATCTACTACTTGAGCTATATGAGCAATTTCCGCCTTTAGGTCTTTTTTAGAAAGCCCCTTTAGCTGACCAAAAAATTCCAGATTTTCTTGACCAGACAAGGACTCGTATAAAGCATCTGATTGGGCCATATAGCCAATATCTCCTAAAATATGACGATTGGGCATAGTGTGATTTAACACTAAAGCTAGGCCTCCATCAGCCTTTTCCATTCCTAACGTAGTCTTAATCATAGTTGATTTACCAGCACCAGACGGACCAATTAATCCTATAATTTCTCCTAGCTGCAATTCAAAGCTGACATGATTCAGAACTATTTGTTGGTCAAAAGATTTTACTAAATCTTGTAAATGTAGCAATTTTTTCATATGCTTCCTCCTAGGTGAGTGGGTACTCACTTTTTAAATCACAGAAGCTATTATAGTGAGTAATCACTCACTTGTCAAGAGAAAGGGTTAAATTCTTTAAAAAAATAAAACACCAGATTCGTATCTGATGTTTATGATGCACATGTCTTATTTCTAAAAATGTTTTTGAACTTCCTCTCTATACTCCGAAATGGTCTTTCCTGTCCACTTTTTAAAGGCCTATTCTTCCTCTACTTTTCTCAGCCAATCCTACTACTGTCATCACAATAGCAACCTTGATAACCTTAGCTATGGAAATTCACTTTATCCGTTTTTATATGAAACAGACCAAGAAGTTCTCAACTCCGGATTGGTATTTATTCTAGAAAATCCTTCCTACATAAAACTCTCCCTTCTCTTTCGAGAAAGGAGATTCTTTTTTATCCTTGTCCGCCAGGGGCTGGACCGTCGCCTTGAGGGCCTCCATTTGGTCCACCGCCTCCAGGTATAGAATTGACGATTTCCGTTTGTTTTTCACCGTTGAGATAGATATCTCCACCTGTGTAGGTCGCTGTTCCATCAAAGTCAAAACCTGTTTGACCAGTCATTTTAATGGTCCCACCTGTGACCGTAATATTGCCGTTTGAGTCGATTGGGTCTGTGTCTCCTTGGCCGACTTCTACAGTCAGATTCCCGCCGTTCATAGTGAAGAAGATTTCATTCTGTTGGGCGTTTTTGTTAGCTGCGTTGACTCCATCATCTGTTGAGTAGATGCTAATATCCCCACCGTTGATAGTGATTGACTTACCTTCAAGTCCTTCTGTCGAATTCTTGACGGTGTAGGTACCACTATCGATGACGAGGTCTCCAGATGCGTGGATGCCATCATCTCCTGCTGTGACGGTGATGTTGTTGTTGGATAGGTACATGGTCCCAACTGAAGTATCCTCGTCATTGTCCACCTTGACCCCATCCTCTTTGGCATCGATGGTCATGGTCGTACCAGTGATGTTGAGTTCATCATTGACATTGAAGGCATCGCCAACTGCTGTGATGTTATAGGTTCCACCCGTGATGTGGAGGGTGTCGTTGGCCTTGATACCATTGTTCTTCTTGCCATCTACATTGAGAGTTCCTTTCCCGTTGATGGTCAAATCCACCTTAGAAAAGAGAGCTGCGTCTGCTTTTTCGTCACTGTTAGAGCTTGAGTCAGAGAGACTGTTGGTGGTTCCCTCTGCTAGAGTCAAGTAGACATGACCAGCTGATGTCGCAGATATCGCTGCATTGGTATTGGTCATGGTCGCGCCTTTTAGGACTAGATGAACATCTGCAGACTTATCTGCCTCGATCTTGATCTGCACTCCGTCAGACTGACCTGAAATCACATAGGTCCCAGATTTTGTGATGGTCACTGTTGATTCAGAGACTGTCACCCCATCCCCAAAGACGTTTGCTGATGAGCCAGATAACTCAATCTTAGAAGCTGTGCTTTCGTCATAAGAAGTATCATTGTCCTTCTCTGTAAAATAGGATGATTGGTTTGTCTTTGTTGCAGTTGTTGTGGCACTATTTGTCGTTGCATTGGTATTGGATGTAGTTGTTGACTGGGCACATGCTGCCATCAGCACTATTGCCGTTAAACTCGTTGCGAGTAGGGTCCATTTTTTTGATTTCATAGCTTTTTCCTCTCCTTCGTATGATATAGCTAGACAGTCTACAGAAGATTCCTGAAACAAAACTAAAACTTTTCTGAAAGTTTCCTTAAATTCAGTTTCGCTTAGTATTCTTTTGAAAGGGCTACTAGAAACAATTTGAGAGTACTAAAATGCATTTAATAGTTTTTAAAAGCAACATTCCCAAGTGCGATATCACTCTAACCCAAAAAGCCAAAAAGAAGAAAAATCTATAAGACTAAGATAAAGATTATAAAAAGAACAGCCCAAGCTGTTCTTTTTAGTTTTCTTTTACTGGGATTTCCTTGATGACACGCGCAGGATTGCCAGCTAGGACGACATTATCTCCGAAGGACTTGGTAATCACGGCCCCCGCTCCTGCAACGACGTTATTTCCCAGTGTCACTCCAGGAAGGACAATGACGCCACCTCCAGCCCAGAAATTATCTCCAATGGTGATGGGCTTGCCGTATTCGACCCCTGAATTGCGTTCATCCGGATCCAGTGGATGGAGTGGGGTTAAAAACTGACAGTTGGGGCCAAGCATGGCGTTGTTCCCGATGCGAATCGGGCAAACATCCAGCATGGTCAAGTTCCAATTAGAATAAAAATTTTCCCCTAGATGGATATTGACTCCATAATCGACCACCAAGCGTGGATTGACATAGAGATTTTCCCCAGTTGAGCCAAACCAAGTCTTGATAATATCTGCTCCCTTCAAGGGATCTTCTTCCTTGTTAAAGGCAGCCTGTTTTTGGCGAGAAGCCTGCGCCAAGACCCGCAACTCTGGATCCGACGGACGGTAAGGCTCCCCTGCTATCATTTTCTGGTATTCGCTGGTCATCTTATCACCTCACACTTACTTTGGACTCATCATATCAAAAAGCCTTTGAAAGGTCAAGAATAGCCTGCTTTCTAGACTCTCAAAACCAATCCCCTCCAAGTCAAAACAACTTGCTTGACAAAAGATTGACTTCATGGTTTAATATACCCCATAAGGGTATATGTGGAGGTGCCTATGTTTCACTTATTTACAAAAATTGACAGTATTTCTACCAGCGAGTTAGAAGCTAAACTCAGAGAACCGATTCAGCTACTAGATGTTCGGACGCCTATGGAATTCCGTAGAGGTCATATCAAAAATGCCAAAAATGTTCCTTTAACGGAAATCGGTTCTTACACACCTGCGACAAAAGAAACACTTTATGTCATTTGTCACTCTGGTGTACGAAGCAAACTAGCTGCGAAAATGCTTAAGAAAAAAGGCTACGATGTCATCAATGTTCGAGGCGGTATGAGCGCTTGGACAGGCAAGGTCATCTAGAAGCATAAAATAATTGGCTACACAGCCTTGAACCTTATCGAAGGTCTGAGCGACAATATCCAAGGTGTCCGCTCGAAGACGATCTGACTAAGGGCAAATAATCCCTAGATGTGCGGACAAGTGGCGAATTTCAGGGGAGCTACCCAAGGTCGATACCATCCATAACCCCTAAATGAACTAAGGGAGATCTTGGGTGAACCAGACAAGAACCAAGCCTACATCCTTAGCTGCCACAGCGTTTTGCGCAACTATATCACAGAGCGTATCCTCCAGCAGGCAGGATTTGCCGTCCAAAACCTTGATGGCGCTTATTCACTATATAAAATGGCTAATCCAGAAGGAGTCGAATATGGAAACGAGTATCAGCATGGCTGACTTTTATGAAAAATACCTAAATGAAAATCTAAACCTTATCGATGTACGTGAGGTGCATGAATTCCAAGCAGGACATGCACCAGGAGCAAGAAATCTTCCGTTAAGTACCTTGGAGCAAGGTTACAAAGAACTCAAACCTGACCAGGAATACCATGTCATCTGTCAAGGTGGAGTACGCTCCGCATCTGCTTGTGAATTTCTAAGCGCCCAAGGCCTCACAGTTATCAATGTAGAAGGTGGTATGAATGCTTGGCCCGGTCAAGTAGAATAAGCAAAAAACCGATTAAGTTCCTTAATCGGTTTTTTTCATTTCTGCAACCCACTGATATAGGGCTCGTAGCCCGTCGCTTCTAAAAAAGAAACACATTGATGGTATCTAAAATGAGGTTTTCTCATTGGTATTGGGGGAACTCATCCGTTTGTCTGACATGATTTCTTTATCGAAATAGACTTAAATACCTTTGTCTGCATTGTTTATCAATAGCAAATTAGTTTATTTCCGTTTAATCAGGTATCGGATGGCCTTTTCTAGGCGTTCCTTTTGAGCCTCGGGGTCGTCTAGTGGTTGGTTGATACAGCCTGTGAGATTTTCAGTAATGATCATCTCAATCACGCGCTCAACGCTAGATTTCACTGCTGTCAACTGCGTAACAATATCTGCGCAGTCACGATCTTCTTCAATCATCTTTTGAATTCCACGTAACTGACCCTCTGAACGTTTCAGGCGTGTTATATACTTTGAGTTTGTCATTAATTTATCCTTGGTCACTTTTTCTTCATTATATCTCGAATAAGGGGCTTTGTCAAAATTCACTTCCTGTCTGTATTTGTAGGAGGCAACCTCTCCTCTGTATCAGATAGAAAAGATTGATAAGCATGGAAATGGAAAAGAAACTCTGTCCTCCTTGAAGCTCGATGGGAAGTCACGTTTCCTTTCAACCAACTGACCTTTATGCGTATATCTTGGACAAATTGGACAAAAAGGCTAGGATCACTATCCCATAGACTATAACTAGAGCCAGCCCAAATCCGATACCAAACCACTTGTAAAACTTGTCCATTCCGCTGTAACGTTCGACATAGGCCCTGGTCGGCTTGTCTGGATCATACCAGACTGTCAGCTCCGAATGAAGGGGGAAATGGGTCTGCATCAAGCGTTTGAAGGAAACAAAGGAGTTGCTGTAGCGAGTGATCGAAGGGGCCAGCATATCTTCTCTTGTATAGTCCTTTAAAAATTTAGTAGTCCCCCACGGAATTGTGACCGTTTTGAACATAAAATACTGCAAGGTTTTCTTATAAGAAATCCCATCCACCGTGTATTCGACGATAGGTGGATACCCCTCACGAAAACGGCTATAGCCGATAACCGTTCCCTGTACGGATGACTTGGCAAGGCGGACCAACTTCTGATCCCGAAGATAGAGGAAAAGAAAGGTCCCACACACAAATACAAAAGATAGGAAGATGACGATTGTCCCAACTATCAAACCAATCACTTCTTTATTCATATGAACTCCTCCTGTTATTTTATACAGTAAAATCCCAAAACGAACTCGTCCAGAAGGACATTGAAGCTCTCGAGTCTACTCTTCGGATTTTTCTTTTGACTGTTTTTCTCTCAAATCTTTTACAGATTTCGATATGATATCTCTCACCTGTTCGTCAGTAAGTCCTGGAATCTGGTAATAAGGATTATTGGATTCGCTTTTTGACGGCTTTGTTCCTGAACTTTCGGTTTTAGAACTTTGTTCAGTCGAAGACGAGGATTTCGGCTCTGAGGAACTGGATTCTTTGGTCTTAGAGGAACTGGACGACTCAGACTCAGAAGACTTGGACGTTTCAGGCGTTTTAGAATCAAGCTTAGGCGGCTTGTTTACTTGGTCGTTCGGCTGTTTTACAGGTTTATAGAATAGCCCAAAAGACAACAGCAAGGCTATCAAGATCCCAATACCAGCCAAGGTTCTTTTATTGGCTTCAGCCGAGGGAACCCTTACTCCCTTTGTACTGAGTATTTTCCATTCTGGATGCTCTTTTTCTATGGCTTTTTTCTGTCTCCTAAGAGGACCAAGTAGAAAATGATTAAAAGGCACAATCGTTACCATGGCCACCGTTACAAGCGGGACATAATTGGAATGACTTGATACCAGTAGAACATCGAGTATAGCGAGAAGAATGAAGAGGAAACGCCCCACAAACTTACGAACTTGATGCTCTTTTTTGATCTGCAAATATCTCTCTTGTGACATTATCATTCCCACTTTTCTATTTCTTCCCCAAATAATACTTTCCCCTGCTTGTATTTTCGTACGGCTAAGAGCCAGCGGATAGGGTTGTTTTGGAATAAGAGCAGTACGACACTAATTGGAACAATGGTTGCTCCGATTGGTACCATGAACATAGAGGGCTCAAACCATTCATGCTCATAGTAAGGAATGAAGGTTCCAGGTATGGCAAAGAACACAACAATAACAAAAACAAATAGAAGAACGAGGATAACAAATAGATACAAGATGATTTTATCGACTGTTGGTTCCTTATCTGGAGACTTTTTCCAAAATTTACTACTTTCAACTGCTTCTTTAAACTGCTCTTCACTTGCTGGGACAAGCGACTTGGCCCCACTGTAAAAAAGTTTTTCAAATCCATAAACACTTCCGATAAAAACGAAAAGGATCGTGGCTAGATGGATAGGAATCATCCACTCACTCAATCTAAAGGGCGCTATCAAGGAGCGAATCCAAATACTGATGATAGCAACTAGCAAGAAAGCAAAGAAGACAACCCAAGGCCACTTGGATTTTTTTGAACTGATGGCACAGTCGGTTTCTGACGAGGCGCTAGATTCTGTCGCTAAAGCCTCTCTCGTCTTTGTGTTATAGTAGACGGATTGCTGGCATCCTTGGCCTATATAAATGATTTTTCTCATCTTACATTTCTCCCTCTTTCCCTCGGCTACCGTCCTGTAATGTCTCCATCAGCTCCTTGAACAATCGTTTGCGCGTTTTCATCCGAAAATCATAAACTATATATGTAAGAATACCAATCCCTAACATGTACATAATTAAAAATTGAAAATCAGAAACAGCCAGATAACGATAGGCTGAAAAAATCGTTATTAAAACAAAAATGTAGCCAACTACTGTCAACGCCCTAGATTTTCTCCTAAGTGTTTTGATATTGGCTTTTGTGAGCCGGACTTTTCTAAATCTATCTGTCTTCATGTTGCGTCGGGTAGATTTGGCAAGGAGAATGGTCCCGAAAACCAAAAACAGAGACATCAGTATAAAGAAAATCAGATTGAAAGGGGAGGAGACATCTCCAAAGGTTTGGTTGAGCAACTTTGACAGCCGTTGCAAGGAATAGATTGCAATAGGGGCTGCAATGGCTGAATAATTCATGCCTTGTTTTGCACTGTAGAATACTTGATTCCCCAAATCATAATAGATAAAAGAGTCCTCCAGAGGGCCCATACTGATTAAATTTTTTACACTTGTGTCCATCTTATTACCATTTCCTAAACTCAATACGGATGTTCAAACAAAGTCCTACTTTCTCTAAAAAGCATCGTGACAACAATTGCCAGCAGTCTAGCCGATTTTTAGCATTTGCCTTCCTAGAGAAAGAAAAGTTTATTAGTATTATAGCATGAACCCCCAGAAAAGGGAAAATATCCCCGGCAGATACCTTTGCTAGGGCCAAGAAAGGCTTCGTCATTTCATAAAAAAGCGAACAAATCCACATTCTAAAAACAGAATGCGAGCTTGTCCGCCTTTTCCTATGTCTCTAAAATAAATAATGTGTTTTCCTCGTTTCATCGTGCCAAGCGAATGCGGGTCACAATCCCATCTGGGTCTACAAGATCCAGTTCACTCGAATTTAGCCATTTGATCGGTGCTTCTAGCTCTTGTGCTTGCTTAACGATGTTCAAGAGTTCTTCCTTGCTTTCGACCTCAAGGACATAGTAGGCCAAGCCTGACAAGCCTTGCTCACGCGGAGCCAGACCTTTTCCAGCCCATTCGTTGACAGCCAGGTGGTGATGGTACTGACCAGCCGCTATCCAACTAGCACTAGGAATGCTAAATTTATCTTCTAGTCCTAACACCTTTTGATAAAACTGGCTCGCCTCACGACTATCCTTCACCGATAGATGGATATGCCCCATTCTCGTCCCTTCAGCTAGGATAAAGGGATCCACCTTTTCCCCTAACTCATAGATGTCCTGTGCCGCAAGGGCTTCGGTCACACCGATAATGCGACCGTCTTCTCGAATATCCCATGAAGACACTGGCTTATCACGGTAGAGTTCAATGCCATTCCCTTCCAAATCCTCTAGATAAATAGCCTCGCTGTATCCATGATCTGCACCCCCAACCAGAGGAATCCGCAAATCACTTAGGTGTTTCAAGACATCTGCCAAGGCTTTTCGTGTCGGCAACAAAATCGCCAGATGGTAGAGCCCATAATGCCCCCTTACTTCGCCAGACTTTTCTGCCTGAATCAAGTGAACCAAGGCTTTTCGACCAAGTCCCAAAATCGCTTCTGTCTCTGTTTGAGATAAAATCTCCAAGCCAATAATCTGGTGATAAAAAGCCGTTTGACTCGTCAAATCCTTGACATTTAAAACCGCCTCTGCTAGATAAATGTGGCTTTGGTATGCATAAGTCATAGGGTGTCTCCTTTTTTGTTGTAACTTTATGCATTACATCAATTATACACTATTGAGATAAAATGTCAACGAAGACAACTCAAAAGAGCTGGAAACCAGCTCTTCTTTTTATTTAACAACAAGCTCGTAACGAGTTTTGCTGGTGAAAATTCCCCCTGCTTTGAGAATGACTTGGTCTTTGAGATCACTGTGAATGGCATCTGGTAAAGCTTGCGCTTCAAGGGCAATCCCATTGTGCTGTACCATTGGCTGGCCTCCGATGATGACACTCTCATCCACAAAGTTTGCTGTGTAGACCACAAAGCAAGGGGCCTCTGTCTTGAAAAGTAGGAAACGACCTGAGTTTTGGTCATAAAGGAAACCAGCATTGTCATGACCTGCAGGAAGGGCAAATGGGTGATCCAAACCAGATACCAACTGAATTTGCTCATCGTCCTCTGCAAAGATATCCTTGAGCAAAGCACCATTGTAGATGTGTTTCACCACATCACGAGTAGCATCTGGAGTCTTATCTGGAACACCGTCAGGAGCGATTGGGTAAATGCCCTCCGTATTTAGTTGGAAGACATGGCGGTCAACTGTCTGCGTGAAATCACCAGACAAGTTGAAGTAGCTGTGATTAGTTGGATTGACAAGCGTATCCTGATCTGTCGTTACCTTGTAGCTGACTTCGTAGGCACCAGTTTCTTCCAAGCGATAGCTGATCCAGATCTTGAGATTACCAGGAAATCCTCCTGTCCCGTCTGTACGCTCTGTGTAGAGGGTCAAGCCATGGTCGCTCACCTCGACCAATTCAAACAAGCTCGAATCCCAACCTGTTGAACCACTGTGGTTACAGTTGCTAGCATTGTTGACTTCAAGATTATAGGTCTGGCCATTGAGTTCAAATGTTGCACCTGCAATACGGCCCGCTACAGGACCTACACTTGCTCCATGCTTGGGACTATTGCCTACATAGCTATCAAAATTATCAAAGCCCAAGATCACATTGGCAAAATTACCAGCCTTGTCAGGTGTGACATAGCGCAAGATGGTCGCACCATAGGTCATAACTTCAAGCTGGTAACCACCGTCAGTCTCAAAGTGATAGGCCAAGACATCCTTGCCCTCATGATTTCCAAATACACGCTCTGTGTATGCTTTCATTCTTCTCTCCTTTGATCTATTTCTCTTAAGTAAACAAACCATAGAGAGCCTATTCACCATCTATGGTTGTAGTTTTTATTTTCAGAATCCTTTGTCAGAAAACCTTAACAAAAGGGGGTTCTTCTATACTTGTTTTATGCTTCCACACGTTCAGTCCATGAAGTCGCTGTTGTTTGAAGAACCTTGTTGAGTTCGTCAATGTTCTCAAAACCTGTTGTGCGTAGCCACTCACGAGCTGCTGCTTCACCATCTTTAATGTAAGCTTCAACTGATCCAGCCCAGGTTGCACGGCCACAAAGAACGCCGTTGAAGTTTGCGCCTGATTCGTGAGCAAAGACAAGGGTTTCTTGGAAGAGTTTAGCTGATACACCTGCACTCAAGTAGATATATGGCAAGTTAGTTGCTTCGTCTTGCGCTTTGAAGAAAGCTGCCGCTTCTTCACGAGTATGCACGATTTCACCATCGCCAAAGCCTTCAACGTATTTGACGTTGACTGGAACTTCAACTTTCAAGACATCGATGTTGAAACGTGGGTCTGAGAAGACCTTCATGGCACCGATAACCTTGTGTGGTTTGACTTTAGCGTATTCTGCAGAACCTGCGTCAGCGATTTTTTCGTCGTAAGCCAAGATTTCAAGGAAGAATGGAATATCTTCCGCCACACACTCAGAGCCGATACGTTCGATGTAGGCTTGTTTTTCTTGGTTGAGTTCGTCAGAGCTGTCTACATCGTAGTAAAGCAAGAATTTGACAGCATCAGCGCCTTGTTCCTTGATGCGTTTTGCAGACCAAACATCCAAACAGTCAGGCAAGCGTTTGGTGCTTGTTGTGTCGTAGCCAGTTTTCTCATAAGCAAGGAGAAGACCAGCATTAGCATCAAGCGCTTTTGTAGCTGGAAGTCCATACTCTGGGTCTAGAAGCATAGAGGATGCGTATTTAGTCAATTCATCTGCAACCAATACTTTGAGTTCTTCCATTTGAGCCACTGTTGGCTCTTCTGTTTGGTATTGAGCCATGAGGCGTTTCAAAGCACCACGTTGGTCAAAGGCAAGAGCTGAGATAATGCCGTTCTCGTCAGAGAGTTTTTGCAAGCAAGCTACTTTATTGGGACTTAATTGTAATTTACTCATAGACACTTCCTTATTTTTGATATTCATGAATGATCACACCTTGTACCACACGGTTTACGGTACCAGTAGGAGACGGTGTATCTGGTTTATTTTCTACCTTGAGTGAAGTCAATAGGGCAAAGAGTTGGGCATAAACGATGTAAGGGAAGACACGGTAAATATCGTTCAAGACACCGCCACAACCAAGGGCTACTTCTTTGACATTTTCAAGACCAAAGACTTGATCACTCAAGAGCACGACACGACGAGCAATGTGATCACCAGCCACTTCACGAACCAAGTCCAAGTCGTACTTGCGAGTGTAGTCTGTCGTTGTACCAAATACCAAAACAACGGTATCTTCGTTGATCAATGATTTTGGACCGTGACGGAAGCCAACTGGGCTTTCATACATGGTCGCCACTTGACCAGCTGTTAATTCCAAAATCTTCAATTGAGCTTCATGAGCAAGTCCAAAGAAAGGACCAGCGCCTAGGTAGATAACACGATTAAAGTCGAGGTCAACAAGCTCTTTAACATCTGCTGCATTGTCTAGAATCTTACGAGCAAGGCTAGTCACAACTTCAAAACGTTCAGCTTTCACAGCAAATTCTGTAGGATCAAAGACCAAGAGAGCTGTTAGCATCATGGACGTAAAGCTAGAAGTCATGGCAAATCCAGCGTCATTGGAAGCAGCTGGTTGCAAGAGTAAGAGATTGCGGTCATCACCGTGGGCTTGAAGAGCCAATTTCCCGTCCGCTGCACAAGTAATGGTCACTTGATAGAGGTCATCAACCAAGGCTTTAGCCAAATCAACCGTCGCCACACTTTCAGGCGAATTTCCACTACGAGCAAAGGAAACAAGGACAGTCGCCACATCTTTTTTCAAATAAGTTTCTGGATTGGCAACAATATCAGTTGTCGCAATGGCATTGAAATTCCATTTGCGCTCGTCATAGACTTCCTTAAAATATGGCACCAAGGTATCTCCCACATAAGCAGAAGTACCAGCACCCGTCAAGATGACCTTGATATAGTCATGCTTATCAGCGATTCCTTGTAGGAATGCTGCAATTTCTTCTCGTTTTGCTTGATAGGCTTCAAAAGCCTCTTTCCATACATCAGGCTGTTGGTAGATTTCACGAGTCGTGATTTCTGCACCCAGTTCAAGTAATTCTTCTTTTGTGTAATTTAGCATAGAGTTCCTCTAATCTATTGTTGTTTCATTCCTATTGAAAATATGGGAATGGGAGTGACTCCCATTCCCATGTATATTCTATATAAGATGCTCTAACGATTTAGCCGTTGTCACATCTTATTGAATTGAGTTCCAACTAAAATCTTGGGGAAAAAGACCGATTATCGTCGGAGCATCGCTCCGTCCTCCTATCGCCTATTTTCCCTGTGATTTTCACGTTGTCACATCTTATTCATCTTCGTCATCATCGAAACCTGCTAACAAATCATTGACTTTTACAATGCTTTCTGCAGCACGGCTCTTGTAGTCCGCATCTGCACCTGTAAGGCTGGCATTGATAAATTCAATCACCATTGGAAGATTCATCCCTGCGTAGAGTTCAATGTCGCGACCTTCCATAATCAAACGGCTTACCACGTTACATGGTGTTCCACCGAGAAGGTCCGCAAAGACTAGGAAATCATCCAATCCTTCGATAGCAGCTTCAAATTTTGCAGTAAATTCTTCTGGGCCATCTTCTGGAAGAAGAGCCACTGCATGAATGTTGTCCTGTGGACCCATGATCATTTCTGTGCTACCTTTAAGTTCTTCACAGAAACGACCATGACTCACCAAAATTAATGATTTACTCATAAATTATGCGCCCATTCCAAGCAAGAATTTACCGATGAATGAAAGACCTACTGCAAGAACGATAATGATACCGATCGCTTTAGTAGAGTTCATACCTTTCTTACCAAGCAACCAGAAGATGAATGCAGTGAAGATTGCTGGAAGCAAGCGTGGGAAGATTGAGTTCAAGATGTCTTGGAAGTCAATCAATTTTTCACCGATTGGCAATTTGTAAGAAATCTCAAAGTTGATCATTGTTGCTACAAGAGCACCCATCATGAAGACACCAAGTACAGATGCAGCGTCAATCAAAGCTGTCAAGGTACTTTGCATGTTGTTGATAAGGTTAACCCCTTCTTTGTAGGCAAATTCCAATTGTTTCCAACGGAAGATGTCATATGCAACTGCAACTGCGATCCAAAGGAAGATACCCCATGGTTGGCCAGCGATAGCCATAGTTGCTGCGATAGATCCCATGATAGCAGGTACAAGTGAACCAAAGATTGTATCTCCAAGAGGAGCGAATGGTCCCATCAAACCTGTCTTGATACCGTTAACGGCATCTTTTGAACCCACACCATCTTTTTCTTCCATGGCAAGGTCAAAACCAGCGATGATTGTGTGGAAGAATGGTGAAGTGTTGAAGAATTGAGTATGAACTTTCATCATTTCTTTCAACTCAGGAGTTCCATCTCCATACATTTTACGCAATTGTGGCAAGA
>NZ_JAQFJH010000023.1:0-25192 GCF_030440025.1 Streptococcus sp. SO2 | reverse complement strand
TGCATGTATTAGGCACGCCGCCAGCGTTCGTCCTGAGCCAGGATCAAACTCTCATTAAAAGTTTGAGTTCTCACTCATTTCTGTCACTGACAGATTTATTGTTTTTTTCATTGTTCAGTACTACAACTTCAGTTGTAGTGCCCTGCACATTGGTTCGTCTTGTTCAGTTTTCAAAGGTCTTTGTCACTCGCTTCTCTTAAGTGACAACTATATTAGTATATCACAGCCGCTTTCGCTTGTCAACACTTTTTTGAAACTTTTTTTAATTTTTTTCATCTAGTGTTTCATCTGTAACATACCATAGTCCGTACGGGATTCGAACCCGTGTTACCGCCGTGAAAAGGCGGTGTCTTAACCCCTTGACCAACGGACCAGAGTTGTTATTTTCAACTCTTACTATTATACCGACTTTTCTAACTTTGTCAACACCTTTTTTTAACTTTTTTTCAATTCTACTGAATTACTTCCTGTAACTCTTTCAGCATGGCTTTGCGGCCCTTGAAACGCTCATCTGCCCAGAGGAGTTCATAGGCTTCTTGCTTATCTTGTGGTAACTTTCTTCTATAACTATCCAACAATTCATGAAGGGCGTAGTAATCATCCAGCCACAATCCTCCTTCTGGTAGGCGATGGCTAATTTCCCCTACTTCTTCATAGGCCATACGGTCCAGGCGACGTTTTTGACTCTCTTGTTTTCTGACGCTATCTAGGATTCGATTGCGGAATTTTGTTTTGAAGTAGACGTAGAGTTTCTTTTCCTCTTCCACTAAGTCTGGTTGGGCCTCGAGGAGTTCATAGAGACAGATCAGTCCTTCTTGATCCCAATCCTCTTTTTCCCACAGGTGGAGATAATAATCTTTTCGGCATCTATGAACAATACCTTTTACTTTCTCATAATACTTTTCAAGCATTTGCTTTCCCCCTTTCTCTGCTTGTAGTATAGCAGAGAAAGGGGGAAAGAGGGGCTTTGATTTCTGTCTTGTGTTTTTTCAAGTCCAAGGTGTATCAGGAAGTATGAATACTGACAAGTGAGAATAAAAAAAGACAAAGATTTGAATCCTTGTCTTTTACCTTTTAAACGTTTTAGCGAAACAGATCTACAATGGTATCCCAGACAGTCTGAGCTTTTTCTTTAATTTTAGCATCCGAAAACGCTCTTCCTGCTTCATCGACCAGATTTTGCGCCCGTCCACGAATATCTGATAGTATATCATCAGACTGTGCACTAGTATCACTTGTAGTTTGTTTAGGTGTATTTTCTGGTGCAATGCCATTCATTTTATAAGCATTTTCAACTGTAAAAGTACTTCCTGGTGTATAAGGAAGAATTGTTTCTGCCATACTTCTAAAAATGTGAGCAGCACCATTCGAAGTCGAACCTGCTAAATAGTGATTTTCATCAGTAGTAGGGAAACCAAGCCAGTGGCTAATGACTAGATCAGGTGTATAGCCAATCACCCATTGATCACTCGTATATTCTGGATTGAAGGCAGCCTCTGTCGTTCCGGTTTTTCCAGCCATAACGTAATCATCTGGAGACGAACTTATCCCTGTACCATTTGTAAAAGTACCTAACATCATACTGGTCATTTTATCAGCTACCGATTTGTCAACCACTCGTTTTTGAGTATTTTTATGACTAGCAATCACTTGACCACTAGCATTTTCAATACGGGTGATAAAGTGAGCATCCGGCATGAGTCCTTCATTTGCAAACACTGCGTAGGCTTGGGCCATCTGAAGAGGGTTAGTTTCTACGCCACCACCTAAAGCTACTCCAAGCACACGATCTACATCGCTCATGTTGAGACCAAACTTTTCACCCGCTTCAAAGGCTTTATCAATTCCAAGTTCTTTAACAGTAGCTACTGCAGGTAAATTTAGAGATTTAGCCAAAGCTTGATACATGGGTACTTCTCGTGATGTCTTGATTCCTGCGTAGTTGTCTACTTTATAATCACCATATTGCATGGTATGATTATCCAACTCCTTATTAAGAGACCAACCCGCTTCAACCGCTGGCGTGTACACTATCAAGGGTTTAATAGTCGACCCTGGACTTCTTTTTGATTGGGTTGCATAGTTAAAATTCCTGAAACCTGTCTTATCATCCCCTGCCACTCGACCAACAACTCCTCGAACTCCACCTGTTTTTGGTTCTAATGCGACACTACCAGACTCTGCATGTGTTCCATCTTCAGCTGTCGGAAAGAGAGAAGTATTTTGGTAGATAACCTGCATATTTGCTTGGTAATTTTGATCTAGCTCCGTATAAATTCGATAACCGTTATTAACGATTTCTTCCTCTGTTAGATTATACTTTTCAATAGCTTCATTGACAACTGCATCAAAATAGGAAGGATAACGGTAGTCTGATATTTTCCCTTCATAACTATCTTTCAACTGAGAAGCCATATCAACACTTGATGCTTCTGCTTCCTTATTTTTATCAAGATAGCCGGCAGCCACCATATTTTGCAAGACAGTATCTCTTCGATTAGTTGAATGCTCAATAGAATTCAGAGGATTGTACAATTCTGGGCCTTTAAGCATACCTGCTAAAGTGGCGGCTTCATCAAGAGTTAATTCCGATGCCGAAACACCAAAGTACTTTTTACTAGCATCTTCAACACCCCAAACTCCATTACCGAAGTAGGCATTGTTCAAATACATGGTTAGAATTTCTTTTTTACTGTATTTTTTGGTTAATTCTAAAGCAAGAAAGAATTCTTTGGCCTTTCTCTGCACAGTTTGATCTTGTGAAAGATAAGCATTTTTCGCCAACTGTTGAGTAATTGTAGATCCACCACCCGAGCGACCAGCTGTTAGGATAGCTAGGAAAAAACGACCATAGTTAATTCCACTATTTTTATAGAAGCTTCTATCTTCTGTCGCAATTACAGCATTCTGCAAATCTTCACTAATTTCCGAGAGCTCAACGTAGGTTCCTTTTTGGCCTGACAAGGCACCAGCCTCATTCTCTTCTCTGTCAAAAATCACCGTTCGTGTTTTCAAAGCATTCTGCAAGTCTGTAACATTTGTCGATTTAGCCAAAGCAAATAGATAAACCCCAACAAACAAGCTTGCACTCAGTCCAAGAATTAGAAAGATTTTGTTCAGATGATAGCGACGCCAAAATTTTCGAATGGGTCCGACTTGCCCAGCTTTCTTTCGCCCACCTCTTGACCTTCTTAAATTAGTCGAGGTATTTTCTTTATTATTAACTTCATCGATTTCTATTTCTGCCATTTCAGATTCTTCTTTTTTAAATAAAGAAAGAAACTTTTCAAATAATGTATCTAATTTCATGCGTTTATTTTATCATCTTCCCCTTAGGAAGACAAGAATTTAGCTAGTTTCCCTATCCAAATAATCTATTTTTTGTTACAATATCTGTATGAAATTTACCTTTGTTATCCCTGATTCTCTTCCTGAAATGACTGTCAAAGTCTTCTTGGAGGAGCAACTACTCATTCCGAGAAAAATACGGCATTTCTTGAGAATTAAAAAGCACATTCTCATCAATCAAGAAGAAGTCCACTGGCATCAAACTGTCAAATCCGGAGATGAATGTCAACTGATTTTCGACGAAGAGGATTATCCTACAAAAGAAATTGTTTGGGGAAATCCTAATCTTGTCCAAGAAGTCTACCAAGACCAACATTTGATCATCGTGAACAAACCCGAAGGTATGAAAACTCACGGGAATCAACCAGAAGAAATTGCACTTCTCAATCATGTCAGCGCCTATGTAGGCCAGACTTGCTATGTTGTCCATCGGCTAGATAAGGAAACAAGCGGTCTCATCCTCTTTGCTAAAAATCCATTTATACTGCCCATCCTCAATCGATTATTGGAGAAAAAAGAGATTTCCCGCGAGTACTGGGCTCTGGTTGAGGGAAAAATAGGAACTAAAGAGCTTGTTTTTCGAGACAAAATCGGTCGCGATCGTCACGATCGTAGAAAACGGGTGGTGGATTTCAAAAATGGTCAATATGCTGAAACTCATGTAACTCGATTGAAGCAATTTCAAAACAAAACTAGCCTCATTCGTTGTCGATTAAAAACAGGACGTACTCATCAGATTCGAGTTCATCTATCTCACCACGGTCATCCAATCCTTGGAGACCCTCTCTACAATCCACATTCAAAAACTAAAAGACTAATGCTTCATGCATTTAAACTTTCCTTTGTCCATCCTCTGACCTTAAACAAATTAAGCTTTACTGCGCTATCAGACACATTTGAAAGAGAATTAAACCAAAATGGATGACACTATCATCCATTTTTTCTTATAGATACCAAAAAAAGCAAGACCAGTTGGCCTTGCTTTTATCGACTCAAGAATTATTTAGCGATTTTAGCGAAGTATTCAAGAGTACGTACAAGTTGTGCAGTGTATGACATTTCGTTGTCGTACCATGAAACAACTTTAACCAATTGTTTACCGTCAACATCAAGAACTTTAGTTTGAGTTGCGTCAAACAATGAACCGTAAGACATACCTACAACATCTGAAGATACGATTGGATCTTCTGTGTAACCGTATGATTCATTGGCTACTGCTTTCATAGCTGCATTCACTTCATCAACAGTTACATTCTTTTCAAGAACAACTACCAATTCAGTTACTGAACCAGTTGGTGTAGGAACGCGTTGTGCAGCTCCGTCAAGTTTACCGTTCAATTCTGGGATTACAAGACCAATAGCTTTAGCAGCACCAGTTGAGTTAGGTACGATGTTAGCAGCACCAGCGCGAGCACGACGGAGGTCACCTTTACGGTGTGGTCCGTCAAGAATCATTTGGTCACCAGTGTAAGCGTGGATAGTAGTCATCAATCCTTCAACAACACCGAAGTTATCTTGAAGAGCTTTAGCCATTGGAGCCAAGCAGTTTGTAGTACATGAAGCACCTGAGATAACTGTTTCAGTACCGTCAAGAACGTCGTGGTTAGTGTTAAATACAACTGTTTTAACATCTGATCCACCAGGAGCAGTGATAACAACTTTTTTAGCTCCACCTGGGTGCAAGTGTTTTTCAGCAGCTGCTTTAGTAGCAAAGAAACCAGTTGCTTCAAGAACGATTTCTACACCGTCGTTAGCCCAGTCAATTTGTTCTGGATCACGTTCAGCAGAAACTTTAACGAATTTACCGTTAACTTCAAATCCACCTTCTTTAACTTCCACAGTTCCGTCGAAACGACCTTGAGTTGTGTCGTATTTCAACAAGTGTGCAAGCATAACTGGATCTGTAAGGTCGTTGATGCGAGTAACTTCAACACCTTCTACGTTTTGGATACGGCGGAAAGCAAGACGACCGATACGTCCGAAACCGTTAATACCAACTTTAACTACCATTAGTGATTTCCTCCTTATGAAAATCATGAAAATTTTATTGTGAAAAGAGTAACTTGAATCACTACAAATCACCTTTCAACATACCTATTATATAACTATTTGAGTTTAATTGCAAGCGCTGGCCTTGTTTTTCTGATAAGCTTTGGCAATATTTTCATTTCTTTACTTAGCCTTGCAGCCTACTCCAATTCTATGCATTTCTTAATAAAAACATATTCTCTAAGCATAAAAAACCGAGGTTTACCCTCGGTTTGGCTGATAATCAATTATTTACGGCGTCCTGGTCTTTCTTTGTAACCATAGTATGCATCTTCGATGATTTCTTGCATATGGTCAACCATTGGAAGACGTGGGTTTGCAGGTGAACATTGGTCTTCATAAGCAAGGAAGGCCAATTCACGTGAATGTTCTTTCCATTCTTTTTCGTCAATACCTTGTGCTTTGAAGTTCATTTGGATACCTACGCGCTCACCGAGTTCGTAAACAGCTTTTGCGTAAGATTCAACCCCTTCTTCTGGTGTAGAAGCTGGAAGTCCAAGCATACGAGCGATATCTTGATATTTCTCGTCTGCACGGTAGTAGTTGTACTTAGGCCATGTAGCTGTCTTAGCTGGGCGAGTACCGTTGTAACGGATAACGTATGGAAGTAAGATTGCATTTGTACGACCATGGATTGTGTGGAATTGCGCACCAATCTTATGGGCCATTGAGTGAGAAATACCTAGGAAGGCATTGGCAAAGGCCATACCAGCGATTGTTGAAGCGTTATGCATTTTCTCACGTGAGTGGAAGTCTGCATTCTTAACTGAGCTTTCAAGGTTTTCGAATACAAGTTTGATAGCTTGAAGAGCAAGTCCATCAGTGTAGTCGCTAGCCATTTGTGATACGTATGCTTCAGTTGCGTGAGTCAATACGTCCATACCAGTATCCGCAGCTACAAATCCAGGAACTGTCAATACCAAAGCAGGGTCTACGATTGCCACAGTTGGTGTCAATGAGTAATCAGCGATTGGGTATTTACGGTTGTTTGCTTTATCAGAGATAACGGCAAATGGAGTTACTTCAGATCCTGTACCAGATGTAGTTGGAATAGCGATGAATTTAGTCTTCTTACCAAGCAATGGGAATTTGAAAGCACGTTTACGGATATCCATGAATTTTTGCACAAGGTCACGGAAGTCCACTTCTGGTTGCTCGTAGAAGAGCCACATTACTTTTGCAGCATCCATTGGTGATCCACCACCAAGAGCGATGATTGTATCTGGTTTGAAAGCACGCATAATCTCAGTACCACGTTCAACTGTAGTGATATCTGGATCTGGTTCTACATCAGCAAAGATTTGGTAAACAACCTTATTGCGACGAAGGTCAAGTTGTTCGATGATACGATCAAGGAAGCCAAGCTCTACCATAGCGTGGTCAGTAACGATCATGACACGCTCAACGTCACGACATTTTTGAAGGTATTGAATTGAATCACGTTCAAAGTATGTTTTTGAAGGAAGTTTCATCCATTGCATGTTATTTCTCCGTCTTCCGACTTTTTTGATATTCAATAGGTTAATGGCGCTAACATTATCCCCAACTGAGTTACGTCCGTAAGAACCACATCCGAGTGTCAATGATGGCAAGAAGGCATTATAAACGTCCCCGATACCACCGAAAGTAGAAGGTGAGTTACAGATAACACGAATAGCTTTAACAGCTTTACCAAATTCTTTAGTCAATTCTTCATCAGCAGTATGGATGGCAGCTGAGTGTCCAAGACCGTTAAATTCAACCATTTGACGAGCTTTAGAAATACCATCTTCACGGCTTTCAGATTTCAAAACTGCGATAACTGGCGACAATTTTTCACGAGTCAATGGCTCGTTTTCACCAACTTCTTTACATTCTGCGGCAAGAATGTTTGTTCCTTCTGGAACAGTAAATCCTGCTTGTTCTGCAATCCAAGTTGCTGGTTTACCAACGATGTCAGCGTTTAATTTTGCACCAGCACAGTTTTTGCTATTTGCTTTCACGCCGAAGCAAAACTCTTCAAGAAGTGCTTTTTCTTTTTTGTTTACAAAGTAAGTGTGATAAGATTTGAACTCTGCTACAAATTCATCGTAAATTTCTTTATCAATGATAACCGCTTGTTCAGATGCACAGACCATACCATTGTCAAATGATTTAGACATTACGATATCGTGAGCAGCTTGGCGGATGTTAGCTGATTTTTCAACATAAGCTGGAACGTTTCCGGCACCTACCCCAAGAGCTGGTTTACCACATGAGTATGCCGCTTTAACCATGGCATTACCACCTGTTGCAAGGATTGTTGCAATACCTTCGTGGTTCATCAATGCACTAGTTGCTTCCATAGATGGTTCAGTAATCCACTGTACACAGTTTTCAGGAGCACCTGCTTTAATCGCTGCATCACGAACGATTTGAGCTGCGTGAGCTGATGATTCTTGAGCTGATGGGTGGAATGCAAAGACAATAGGATTACGAGTCTTCAATGAAATCAACGCTTTAAAGATTGCTGTTGAAGTTGGGTTAGTTGTTGGAGTGATACCACAAACAACACCAACTGGTTCAGCGATAAGAGTCAATCCTGTTACATCATCTTCTTCGATAACACCAACTGTTTTAGTGTGGCGCATGTTATTTACCACGTGCTCACAAGCAAACAGGTTTTTAGTTGCTTTATCTTCAAATACTCCACGTCCTGTTTCTTCAAAGGCATGTAAAGCCAATTCTCCGTGAGCATCAAGTGCAGCAACTGAAGCTTTTGCTACGATATAATCGACTTGTTCTTGGTCAAGTTTACGCATTTCTTCAAGGGCAACTAAAGCTTTTTGCACCAAACCATCGACATGCTTTTCAGCAGCGAGTTTCTTTTCTTCTGGTGTTACAGTTTTTTTATCAGCCATATTTTCCTCCATAGCTTTCAAGGATTGTAAGTCCTTTGTTAATTTTTTCACAAGATTATTATAACTCTTTTTTAAACATTTGTAAACAGTTTCATGAGCATTTCACAAACTTTTTTGTTTGTTTGTGAAAATGATGTCAAACACCCTTTTGCAGATGCTTTTGAGGCACTTGTTTGTGAATGTTTTTAAAAAAGTTTTATTTTTCACAAACTTAATTGTAAAGAGCGGTTGGAAATGTCTTTTGTTTCCATGTAAGCGCTTTCTAGAGTTCTGGAAGAATACCTCCTTCTAGGAGGAGGTTATTGTGCTTGTTGAAATAAACCTTGTTTGAAATCCCCTTCATAGACTACTTCTTGTTCGGTAGTCAGCTTTCCTTTTCCTTCAGCTTGGCCATTTACAAAGTCTCCCTCATATACCCAACCTGCTTTAGCTTGGTAGGTACCTTTACCATTGAAGGCACCATTGCTAAATTCTCCAGTATAGGTATCACCGTTTGAGAAGGTAACAGTGCCCTGACCATTCATCTTACCACGAACTAGGCTCCCGTCATAAATAATAGCATCGTTATCAAGCTTAAGAACGCCCTGTTTTGGAAGATTGGTCAGAAATACGAGACCTGCACAGACAACAATGACGATCACTGTCGCAATTTCTAAACGGGGACGTGTTAAATAGACACTATATTTTTCATAGAGTTTTTTTAAATTTTCCATGTTCACTCTCATTTTCTAAGCGACTTAACCAAGCCTGGCAACCAGTTAAAACTCGGTCATAAGTTTCTTCAAAATCACCTGTATACCAGGGATCTGGAACGCTTTCAGATGCAAAAGGCTGTATCTTATATTGTTGATCCTGTGGACACATCTGATGCAAATCAGCGAGATTAGACTCATCCATCCCAATGATATAGTCAAAATACTCAAAATCTTTTTTAGAAATTTGTTGGGAAGTTTTCGAAGTATCATAAGGAACGCCATGACTTCGAAAGATGCCTTGCGTCCCTTTGTGGATTGGATTACCGTGTTCCCAGGAAGAAGTCGCTCGACTTTGAATCTCATATTTATCGGTCAGGGATTTCATTACAAATTCCGCCATAGGACTACGACAAATATTGCCAAGACAGACAAAGACAACATTTTTCATCATTGTTCCTCTCATTTATAGAAAAACGGGAATGCATTCCACCCCGTTTTATTCTTCAATAGCACTGCCTTCTTCGATAACTGCACCTTCAGGTGTGACAGCTTCTTTGACTGGCAAAACTGTTCTAATTGCACCTAATTCGAAAGTCAAGTATACTCCGTCTACATCAAGTACAATCGTTTTGTTTTCAGTATCAACTTCGTCGACTGTACCGTAGAGACCACCGATAGTGATTACTTCGTAGCCTTTTTGAAGTTTGTTGAGGCTCTCCATACGTTTTTCAGCTTGTTTCTTTTGAGAACGTTGCATGAAGAACATCAAGCCAAACATCAAAACAAGCATAATCAAGAATGTTAAATTCCCACCCATTATTTTTTCTCCTTTGTAATTCAGATAAAACTACTATATCAAATTTCACTTGTTTTTACAAGATTGCACCTTGATTTTAGGTCAATAAAAAACCAGAGCAAATGCCCTGATTTTTCTTATTTCAAGTTGTTTACAAGTTCTACTAAGTTTTCAACTGTAAATCCATATTCTGCTAAAACTTTTGGTGCTGGCGCAGACGCTCCAAAGGTATCAATACCGAGAACCGCTCCATCAAGACCAACGTATTTGTACCAGTTTTGAGTTGCTCCCATTTCAACCGCTACACGACGACGAACTGCATTTGGTAAAATCTCTTCTTTGTATGCTGCATCTTGTGCATCAAATACATCTGTAGACGGCATGCTGACTACGCGAACTTTTCCACCTTGACTTGCCAATTCTTTAGCAGCTGCAACAGCCAGATTAACCTCTGAACCAGTCGCAATCAAAATTGTATCAAAGTCTGCTGCATTTTCATATACAACATAAGCTCCTTTTGCAACTTTAGCAAAGTCTGTTCCTTCTTCAACAGTCAAGTTTTGACGAGTCAAGACAAGAACAGTTGGTGTTTTCTCGCTCTTCACTGCTTGATACCAAGCTGCTTGAGTTTCACGCGCATCTGCTGGGCGGAAAACATTAAGGTTTGGAATCGCACGAAGACCTGCCAAGTGCTCAATCGGTTCATGAGTTGGTCCATCTTCACCAACTGCGATTGAATCGTGAGTGAAGACATAAGTCACTGGAAGACCTTGTAAGGCTGACAAACGAACTGCTGCTTTAAGGTAGTCTGAGAATACGAAGAAAGTTCCACCATAAACTCGAAGTCCACCGTGAAGAGCCATTCCGTTCAAGACAGTACCCATTGCAAATTCACGAACACCAAACTGGATGTTGCGATTCAAGCGATTTGCATCATCTTGAAGTCCATCAGTTTTGATGTAAGTCATATTTGAATGAGCGAGGTCTGCTGATCCACCAAGGAAGGTTGGCAATTTAGCAGCTACTACATTCAAAGCATCCTGACTTGAGTTACGAGTTGCTTGAGAGAAGCCATTTTCTAAAGCTGGGAAGTCTTCTGGAGTCACCTCAACTGGATCACGTCCTTCGATGATTGCTTCCACTTCTGCAGCCAGTTCTGGGTGAGCTTCTTTATAATCTGCGACTAGTTTTGTCCATGCTTCATAGGCTGATGCGCCACGGTCTGCAACATTTTCTTTGAAATCAGCATAAACTTCTGCTGGGATTTCAAATGGTTCATAGTTCCAACCAAGTGCCTGGCGAGTTGCCGCAGTTTCATCCGCGCCAAGAGGGGCACCGTGTACGGCATTAGTCCCTTGTTTATTTGGAGAACCATAACCAATAACAGTTTTCACTTCGATCAAAGATGGTTTTCCTGAAGCCTTAGCTTCTTCAATAGCAGCATGAATAGCTTCTAAATCTGTTCCATCTTCTACCAAGGCTGTATGCCAACCGTAGGCATTGTAACGATCGCGAACACTTTCTGTGAATGAATCTTTTGTCTCACCATCCAAGTTGATATCATTTGAATCATAAAGAACAACCAACTTGTCAAGCTTTTGCAAGCCTGCATAAGAAGCAGCTTCACTTGAGACACCTTCCATCAAGTCACCATCTCCACAGATAACGTAAGTGTAGTGGTCAAAGATGTTATAACCTTCACGGTTGTACTTAGCTGCAAGGAAACGTTCTGCTTGTGCAAAACCTGTCGCAGTCGCAATCCCTTGTCCTAGAGGACCTGTTGTTGCATCAACCCCTGCTGTATGACCAAATTCTGGGTGACCTGGAGTTTTAGAGCCCCATTGACGGAAGTTCTTCACCTCATCCATACTCACATCTTCAAAACCAGAAAGGTGAAGGAGGGCATAGAGGAGCATTGAACCATGACCCGCTGAAAGAATAAAACGGTCGCGGTTAATCCAGTTTGGTTGGGCTGGATTGATACGGAGATTTTTTGTAAAAAGACTGTAGGCCATCGGAGCTGCACCCATGACTACCCCTGGGTGACCTGAGTTGGCTTTATTGATAGCGTCAATACCTAGAAAACGAATCGCATTAACAGATAGATTTGACATAGAATTTCCTTTCTCTTTGAGGTGATAGGTCTATCACATATTCTATTTGTACTATTATATGAAAATTATCCGTATCGTGCAACATACGGATAACCTCCAGAAAAAATTTTTATATTAAAGCAAGGCTTTGAATTGGATATTTGAGTCTTGTTCGAAGCAGTCATCAAAACCACGTGGATGATGGTATTCTATTAAGTGTTGGTCTTGAGGATAAGTGTATTTACCACCAACTTCCCAGATAAATGGATGGAAATCGTATTGCAAGCGATCTTTTCTCATTTTCCAAAGTTCTAGGATTTCATTCGTAGAAGCCATGAAGTTAGACCAGATATCATAGTGAACTGGGATAATGACTTTTGCACGAAGATTTTCTGCCATGCGAAGAAGGTCGATAGAAGTCATTTTATCTTGGATACCTACTGGGTTTTCACCATAGTTATTCAAAGCAACATCAATTTTGAAGTCTTTACCATGTTTTGCAAAGTAGTTAGAGAAGTGAGAATCCGCACCATGATAGATGGTTCCACCTGGTGTTTCAAAAACATAGTTAACCGCTTTTTGATCCATTTCTTCATCTGTAACAGCCAACCCAGCAAGTTCACCACCTGTTTCGTCAGCTCCATTTACTGGTAGAGTTACCAAGCAAGTACGGTCAAATGATTCTACTGCATGAATCTTCATGTCTTTTAGTTCGATAGTATCACCTGGCTTCACAACGATGATTCGTTCTTTTGGAACACCCCAGCCTTCCCAGATTCGACCACAATGGTAAGGACCGATAAACTTAACATGCTCTAACTTAGGATTGTTGAGAATCGCTGCAGCTGTGTATGGGTCGATATGGTCACTGTGGAAGTGTGAAACCAAGTAGTAGTCGAGTTCGTTGATAGCAAATGGATCAATAACCATTGGCTGAACACGCAAGTTTGGTTGCAATTTACGAACACCTGCCATATTTGCCATTTGGTGCCCACGAACCATATCTTTCACTTTTTTGGTTGATTTTCCACGGTTTGACCAAAGGTCCATGACAACGTTAGCACCACCGGGTGTTTTAATCCAAGTACCACAGTTGCCTAGCCACCACATGGCAAAGTTGCCTTCAGGCACGACTTCTTCTTCGATTTCTTCATTCAACCATGTTCCCCACTCTGGGAAAGTAGCTAAAATCCATGATTCTCTCGTAATTTCTTTTACGTTTGGCATTTGAAATCCTCCATATTTTGTTCAAGTATTTATTTCATACTTAGTATAACACCGACCGATATATTAAAAAAGACCAAGAAAAACACAGGTTTGTGTTCATCATTGGACTGTGATGTTTATGATTCATCTAAAAAAGCTTGGATGACTAATTCTTGGTTGATTAAAAGTTGAATTTCTTCTTGTAATTTTGCCGCAGCATGTTTATCCGATATATAGGTGCCGATAATGGTTGATAGATTTTCCTTGAAGGTTCGACCGTCTTTTCTGAGGACCTTATTCTTCATAAAGTCTGTCATGCGTAAAATATCTTCTGCCTCAAGTATAGGATTTACCTTTAAAACCGGGAAATGACTCTCAAGTTCATCGTTTGTTGTAAGTAGCAAATCAACCTGAGTAATATCCTCCACGCTTTTGAACTGCTCAGTGGTAAAGACTGCCCCTATCTGTTCATTTGGAAGATAGAAGCGGCATTGTTTAAGTAAGAGTTTAGAAACGCCCACTCCTTCATCACACACAATATAAATTTTCTTGGTATTGTTTTGAATCGATGGAGTATACTTTAAAAATCCTCCAACGTGAATGGTTAGATAGGCAATCTCATCATCCGTCAATCGAATCTGCCAGGCTTCTTCTAGCACTTCAGCACATTTTTTTGTAATTACGAAAAGCTCACTATACTTGGAACGAATCTGCCGAGTTAAGGGATTTTTTGAGAAGATTCCATAGTTTTTTCTAAATAGTAGAGCCTTACAATGAATCACGAGATTTCTCAACAAATCTTCTTTCTGTTCAATCTCCATTCTGGTTTGAGATTCAAAATACCAAATAAACTCTTCTAAAGCTCTTCTCAAATGTTGAAAATCTTTACTTTCTGCATGGATGTCTCGATCTTTTCGATAGGATAACAAAAGAATGGCTAACAGAGATCTATCTAATTCTGAAAATGAGATTCCAAACGTTTCAAACAAGCGCTCTCCTAGTTTTTTGGATACCTGATATTCAATTCTCTTTCGAATCAATGAAAACTCTTGCTCAATTTCTTGGTGTTTGTCCTGATTATGAGTAACGGTATCACATCCAAGTAGAAGATAGGGGAGGACCTGTAACATAAAAGTGACTTCGTGATGGTTTATTTTTTTCCCCAAATCCTGCTCAACCAATGGAACCTGTTTTTTGAAAAATTGATTGACCTCATCGGAAAGAAGCATCTCACCGTCTAATCGTTCCTTGATTTTTTCCTCTAAAATAGCAACAAAGGCTGGATTTTCCTCCATAAAGATATGATAGAGAAGGGATTGAAGATACTGGATTTTATTAAGAGGATGTGCATTTAGATAGTAACCTCGAGATTTACTAACTTGAAGCGTTACTTGATACTGCTCTAGTGTCAGCTGGTAACGAATAGTATTTAAATCATTTAGGACCGTATTCCGAGAGACTTCTGTTAATTCCATGAGTTTTTCAAGCGTGATTCTCTCTTTAGAAATACCAATCAGAAGGAGCATCAGCTGCATCCGCTCGTTGGCACTCATGATGTAATCATAAGAATCAACTTCGTCTAATAATTGACGACAAGCTTCTCTTTGTTCATCGGTCAAGTAAATACCAATCCGAGGCAGACTGATGATATGCAAATTCTCATCGTCCAAAGCATCATTGATTTTATCAATGTGATAGTAGATTTTTCTTCGAGATTGAGCTAGATCTTTCGAAATCGTCATAATCGTTTTGGACGTTTCTTGATCCATCAAATATTGAAGCAAGTCACAGCTCGCCTTATCTAAAACCATAATTCATACTCCTCTATTTGTCAATCGCTTCCAAAACAACTTTATAATGGTATCACATTCGTACAGACTTTGCAATTATATGCTGTAAACTCCTAACAGTGGATACTGACAACTACAAAAGCGAGGCTTGGATCGAAAGGTCCTAGCCTCTTTTCAATTCAATTTCTTATTTCTTTTGACCGTAATAAGCATTTGGTCCATGTTTACGTTGGTAGTGTTTTTCTAGGATGTACTGAGGAGCAGGTTCAACCCTTGGATTGATTTGCTCTGTGAAGCGATTCATCTTAGATACTTCCTCTAGTACAACAGAGTGATAGACAGCATTCTCTGGATTTTTGCCCCAGGTGAATGGACCGTGATTACGTACGACAATCCCTGGTACTTCAACAGGGTTGAGACCACGACGTTCAAACTCTTCTACGATAACCAGGCCAGTATCTTTTTCATAGGCAACTTCTACTTCATCCTTAGTCAAACTACGAGCGCAAGGGATTGAACCGTAGAAATAATCCGCATGGGTTGTTCCATAGAAAGGAATATCACGACCTGCCTGAGCCCAACCAACGGCTTCAGTCGAATGGGTATGGACCACACTAGCAATCTCTGGCCAAGCCTTATATAACTGCACATGAGTTGGAAGGTCAGAAGATGGTCTTAAATCTCCTTCTAGAACCTTGCCATCCAGGTCAGTTACCACCATATTTTCAGGTGTCAATTCGTCATAATCCACACCTGATGGTTTGATAACAATGACACCGAGTTCGCGATTGACTTCCGATACATTGCCCCAGGTAAATTTAACAAGTCCATGTTTTGGCAATGATTGATTGGCATCACAGACTCGTTTACGCATATCATTAATTACTTGATTCATCTTACATCAGACCTGCTTTCTTAATAAGTGGGTAGAGAAAGGCTTGGGCCTCTTGAATGGCTGCGCGTGTTTCTTCTACAGTTTCACAATTTTCAGACCACATTTCGATTAGGAAAGGACCATTATAATTGGTTTGCTTTAAAATATCGAAAGCTTCTTCCCATTTGACACAACCTTGCCCGAAAGGTACATCACGGAATTGGCCCTTTGAACTTTCTGTCACTGCATAAGTATCCTTGAGATGGAGAGCTGCAATGGCATGATGGCCGAGATAAAATTCACTGTAAACATCATTATGCCAGGCAGATACATTACCAATATCTGGATAGACAAAGAGGTATGGAGAGTCAATTTCTTTCTCTATAGCCAAGTATTTTTCGATGCTATTGACGAAAGGATCATCCATAATTTCAATAGCAAGTACCACCTGAGCTTCTTCAGCCCAGTCACAAGCTTTTCTCAAATTTTTGATAAAACGTTGGCGTGTTTGGGTAGACTTTTCCTCATAGTAAACATCGTAACCAGCTAATTGAATCGTACGAACTCCCAAATCTTGAGCTAATTCGATACATTTTTTCATGAGTTCCAGAGATTTTTCCTCTAGAACTGGATCATTCGATCCCAATGGGTAACGACGATGGCCTGAAAAACAGATAGAGGGAATACGAACACCAGTTTCATAAATCGCTTTGACAACTTCCAAGCGCTCTTCCTTGCTCCAGTCAAGTCTTGCTAAGCGCTCATCACGTTCGTCAATAGACATCTCGACAAAATCAAAGCCTAACTCCTTAGCGAAATTTAAACGTTCTATCCAAGTAAAGTGGGTCGGGGTTGCCTTTTCATAAATTCCAATTGGACGTGCCATGGTTTACCCCCAAATCCGTTTGATTTCATCCTTGAAGGCACGCGCTGCTCCTGCTGGATCCGCAGCCTCCGTAATTCCACGACCTGCGATAAAGGTAAAGACATCAACACCTTCAAAGAGTTTGAGAGTATCTACATCTAGACCACCTGTTACAGAAACTCGGAAGCCCATGTCAATGAGTTTTTTAACCTTATTAAGGTCTTTTTCACCCCAAGTTTCACCAGCAAGAAGGGCATCACGAGATTGGTGATAGATAGCTTGTGAGATACCTGCATCTAGCCAAAGCTGAGCTTGTTCAAAAGTCCAATCACCATAAAGCTCGATCTGGATTTCGCCTCGGTCCCCACGTTCAGCCTTGATAGCCTTTAGAGCTGCTTCCATAGTAGGGATGGTTGCACAACAGATACAAGTCATCCAATCTGCTCCACGAACGGCATTATTTTTGGCAACTGTTCCACCAGCATCAGCACATTTTGTATCTGCCACAATAATCTTATCTGGGAAAAGGCTACGCAAGACTTCAACCAGTTCACTTCCAACTTGAAGCAAGCAAACAGTTCCAGCTTCGATAATATCTACTTCGTGACCAACAGAAACAGCTGCTTTAATCGCTCCTTGCAAGTCTGAATGGTCTAATGCAACTTGTAAATTAGGTATTCTTTTTGTCATTTCTTTATTCCTCTTTCTAACTTTCCAAATCCAATCCTTCAAGATAAGGGCTATCCTTAGATTCTTCAATCATCGCTAAGACATCTTCTTTAGTCTGACAAGCCTGTAAACGTGCAATAGAATCTTCTAATTCAAACAAGGCAATAATTTGTGGAATGGCTACACTTGTGTGAATTTTTGAGCTTGTTGCTGCTAATGCAAGCAAAACAGAAACCTCTTTCCCATCTGAAAATACAACAGGATTTTGTAAGGTAATCAATGAAAAGGCATCTCTTTGCACTCCAGCTTCTGGTCTAGCATGAGGCATGGCCATACCTGGCATTAAGATATAGTAAGGGCCATACTCTTCAGTAGATTCGATGATAGCATCGTAATACTCTGGCAAAATTGCCCCACTTTCAATCAAGGGATCTACTGCTACCTTGACTGCTTCTTTCCAATCGTTAGCCTCTAACCCTAGTCGGATCGAGTCATTGTCAATTAAAGCTTGTTTTAAATTCATATCTGCCTCCTTTATTTAAAGAGGGAGAAGGACAGAAACGATAACTCCCAGTTTCTGTCCAGCCCCCTCCAACCTTTTACTGTAGTGCTTGACTGAGTTTTTCAGTGATTTCTTTATCATCCATCAAGTTGTCAAGCCCGATTAACTTCCCATTAGTCCGACCTTCCAATTCTTGGATCAAATGAAGAGAAGCGATTACGATGTCATAGCCTGCTGCTAAACCTTTTGCTTCACCAACACTGCATGAATTGACTGTAAAGTCTGTTTGATTAAGCTTACGGAGGGCATTTTCAACCTTCATCTTGATAACCATAGATGAACCCATTCCATTTCCGCACGCTGCTAATACTTTAACCATTTTATTTTCTCCTTTTCTAGAAACTATGCTTCTTCTTGAACTTCACCGTTGTAGTATTTTTCTTTATCTTTTGCTTTGGCAAATTGAAGTTGAGGAATAACGAGCAAGAAGAGACACACAAGTACATAACCAACAATACCGAGGTATTTAAAGATATAGCCAAATCCAAGCCATGGGAATTCAAAGTCGATATTTCCATGGTAACCACCGTAAGATGCTAAGTCGAGAAGGGCTACACATAGAGCTCCTAGGGCAACTTGAAGGACACCTGAAATGAAGGATAGGATAACGGCTGCTTTCCATCCGCCACGCTTATCAGCATAGACCGCGATGGCTGCATTATCAAAGAACACTGGTACAAATCCTGTAATAATAAGGACAGGGTTTTTAAAGACGATAAGCAAGACAATTGTAATCAATTGACCAATCAAACCAAAGGCAAATCCAGACAAGACCGCGTTTGGAGAACCGAATCCATAAGATGCTGCAACGTCAACTGCTGGGAATGAACCTGGCAACAATTTGTTTGAAATACCTTGGAAGGCATTTGTCAACTCAGATACGAACATGCGGACACCTTGCATCAAAACGAACAAGTAAACAGAGAAGGTGAAAGCTGTTTGGATAATGTACATAAAGAAATCTTGTTTAGCAGGATTGAATAGAGTTCCTGAAGTGATGACTTCTTTATTAGACATAATATCTGGACCCAAGATTAAAAGAATGGCTCCGAAGAATACGAGCATCAAGGTAGCAGATGCAACAACAGTATCATGGAAGATTGAGAGAAACTTAGGCAATTTAAGATTGTCTAGACTTTCTTCTTTCTTACCAAAGCGTCCTGCTACTTTATCTACAAACCAAATTGCAAATTGTTGTTGGTGACCAATCGCAAATCCGCCGCCACCAGTCAAGCGTTGAGTTGCCTCAACAGTCATATTTGAACTAACTGCCCAGTAAAGGCCACAGATGATACCGATTGCTGCTGTACCATAAGCATTGCGCAATTGTGGAACTAAGAATAGAACCATAAGAGATACAGTCGCAGCTTGTTGTACCATGATGTGACCAGTAATAAAGAGGGTTCTTACTTTCGTAATCTTGCGAAGAGCTACAAGCAAGATATTCACTCCAAATCCAATCAAGAGAGCTGTAGTTGCAGTTCCAACGAAATCTGGAAACTCTGCTGCAATTTTGTTGTTTGCTGCAGCAAGTCCAAAGTAAGGGTCGATAACCGCTGCACCAATTTGGAATTTGTAGTTAAGGGCTGCCAAGATTGGACGGAAAGTTGTAACCAAACCACCAGCACCCACGTTGAGCAACATATAGCCTACTGTTGCTTTAACGAAACCTGAGAAAACATCATGAGCAGGTTTTTTCAAAAGTGCATATCCTATCAACACCAATATACCTACGAAAAATGCGGGATTCTGCAAAATATTGCTAGAAAACCAATTTAGAACACTTGAAATGACTTCCATAATTGTTCTCCTTTTGAATTGTTTTTGTAAGTTTATTATATAATGTGAAAACGGAAACAAAAAGACCAAGAATTACACAGCGGACTGTTCACTCTTGGACTGTATGATTTATGATATTTTACGGCTTATCTTATTTTCTCGTAGCTAGATAAAAGGGAAGAATTGTTTCATAAGATTCCAGTAGGACTTCTAGGATTTCTTCTTCAGATGAATTTTCGGCCACTGGAACATCTATCTTCACCAAAACTTTTCGGACTTCCTGATGGGATAGTTTTTCTCTTAAAATTTGACGATTTTCCTCAGTAGCCTCCATCTTGTGACTTTCTCCATTTGAGTAGACTAGATAGTAAATTCCGTCTAATACTGGAACTTCTAGGACCTTGGCCTGCTTGTCTAAAGTTTTATCATCCTTCTTACGTTCTATAAAACTCACTTCTAGTGAAACTCCAAAATCAGAAGGGCTTCCATATAAACGAAGAGCCAACATAGGCTCTGTCACTTCTCCCTCACGCTGTAGATAGGCCCAGAAATGCGGTCGCAAACGTTGGGCTTGATTCATCCACTGACTCGTCCCTTGGAGATCCCATTCTGGATGTCTTTCTTGAAAAGCCTTGGCTAAGTGTGTAAAGGCCTTTCTGGCCTTCTGCCCCTTGCTCCTCAAATAAAGCATTTTTTCAGCTTCTTGACCTGCCCTCTCGGGTTTTTGATACTGTAAACCAGAGTAAGCTAGATATTCTCTCATTGTATTCAACATAGGATCAACCTCCCTTAGCTAGCAAAAAATCAGGATGCCCCTGATTTTGCTTTGATTATTCTGTATCAACCACAACGTAACGATTTGGCTCATCACCTTCTGAATAACTAGTGACACCCTCCATACGTGAAATAATACGATGGATGATTTTGCGTTCGCTGCTAGACATTGGATCAGTCACCTGACTACGCCCCTCTTCTAGGACACGTGTAGCTAATTTCTGTGCATAGCTCTGCAAGACTTCTGCACGGTGTTCTACATAATCATTAACATTGATGGTAATATAGAAGGTTCTTGAATAGCGGTTATAAAGATAATTTTGCGCTAAAAGCTGGAGAGATTTCAAAACCTTACCATGGTAACCGATAATACGACCCGGTTCATTGGTATCAATTTGCATATTGATAGAACGGCGATTTGAGGTACTTGAAATTGCTCCCTCAACATCCATATCATCAATAATACCTTGAACATAGTTGGTCACTTCTTCGACCACCTGGTCAATATCATAGGTCGGTTCAATCTTCAAACCTAGATTTTCTAAATCATCATTCTGCTCGACTTCTTCCTGTTCTTTAGATTCTTCTGGCAGTAAATCTTTTAGAATAGCAATATGACCAGTCTCCTCTAAAATTGTACTAGCTTCTTTCTCATTTTTAAGAATTTCGGCCTTAACTTCTTCAGAGATCCCTTGTCCTTCTTCCTCGATTTTCTTGATTGCTTCAACAACATGCCCTAAGTCTACTGTTGCTTCACTAACAGTCTTAACGGGTTCGTTCTTAGCATTAACTTCCTTTGGAACTCCCTTAACTGCTTGCTGATTTGCCTTCACAACAGTTGTCTCACTAATTGCTTCGATATCAACTTGCGCTGGTTTCTTCCCAAAAAGGCCAAAGAAACCTTTTTTCTCCCTTGAGACAACCTTGATATGCGCCTTCATTCTAGGAATCCCCAATTCCTTCAATCCCGTTTGGATCGCTTCCTCAACAGTTGAACCTGTAAATAATACCATTACAAGATTCCTCCTTACTTTTTCTTTTTCTGTGCTTTCTTGAGAGCTTTTCTCTTCTTGATTTCTAAATCCTTCTTAGCCTGTACTCCTGCCTCACGCTCTGCAATAATCTTAAATGGATTGTTGAGTAGATAGGTTTGGAGCACCTGATAAGCATTGGATACCGCCCAGTATAAGGCAACTCCACTTGGTGAATACATGGCAAAGAAGAAAATCATGACTGGCATTGCATACATCATTCCTGTCATAGCACCATTTTTCTCAACCATGGCCTTATTGGATAACCAGGTGCTAAGGAAAGTAAAGATAGCTGCCAGAATAGGCAAAACAAAAGTCGTATCAACACCACCAAGGTTAATCCATAAGAAATGACCCGTTTTTAGAAATTCTACCCTACTCAAAGCTTGGAACAAGGCCAACAAGACTGGCATTTGGATTAAGATTGGCCAAAGAGAAGCTGACTGCTTCACACCATGTTGCTTGAACAACTGACGCATTTCTTGATCCAGCTTGGTACGGCTTTCCATATCCCGTCCCGGATAACGTTCTCGCAACTCCTTAACCAGTGGTTGTACTTCTTGCATCTTTCTAGATGCCACCATCTGTATCTGAAAGACTGGTAAAAGAATGGTTCTGATTAAAAGGGTAAATAAAATAATCCCCAGACCAATACTTGTATCAAATGATAAAAAGCGAATAGTTTCAGCAAAAAAATAAACAAATTTACTCCAAAAACCTGTTGATTCAGCTGTAATCTCACTCGGCGTACCACTAGCTGTGCAGGCGCTCATCACAAACAAAGCAAGTACCATTAAGCTAGTCAACTGTAATTTCTTTTTCACTCCCAATTCCTTCCTGGTAAATCTTTGATAACTTTAATACGTGAAGCAGATTTTTTTCCATTTCCGCGTAGTCCAAGATTTCAACACCTTTTCGAGCAATCACAACAAAATCTACGTTTTCAACCAGCTGATTTTTATGTTCAATCAGAATATGTCGAATTCTTCTTTTGATCTGATTTCTCATGACAGCGTTTCCCAATTTTTTGCTGACAGACAGACCAACTCGAAAATGCTGTTCATTATTTTCTAATCGATAAATAACAAATTTACGATTAGCAAAACTCTTCCCTTCTTTAAATATTGCATTAAAATCTTTCTCTTTTTTTACACGAAAGCGTTTTTTCAAAATTTAACTCCATCTATTAAAACTACTACTATTATACCATAATTTTTCAAAAAGCCAATCATAGCAAGGTTTTAGCACATTTTACAGAATGAAAAAACTAGTTTTATCCTTTAAATCATCTTATTTTTGAACAAATTTACAAATTTGAACATGCTACTTTCTCTTGAGATAAAACAAAAGTCACCCTTTGGAGTGACTTTTGTAGGAGATTATTATGAAAAAGTTAGGATTTTAATTAAATAAAGTTAGGAGGTCTTTATTTAATAATAGTAGTATACAGGTCTATCCTTAAATCCAACTTAAACAGATTCCACTTCTTTTTAATTTTTAAAACTATGGATTGGAGCCGGGATTTGTCCTCCACGTGCAATAAAATCAACAGATGATGCACCGTTGACCTTCATGACTGGAGCTGTTCCTAAAAGGCCACCAAACTCAATCATATCGCCTTCTTTTCCTTTTGGAATAATACGTACAGCAGTTGTTTTCATGTTGATGACTCCGATAGCAGCTTCATCCGCAATCATTGCCGCAATCGTTTCTGCAGGTGTATCCTCAGGAATGGCAATCATATCCAAACCAACTGAACAGATAGCTGTCATAGCTTCTAATTTTTCCAAATTAAGGGATCCGTTTTGCACTGCAGCAATCATCCCCTCGTCCTCAGAAACTGGAATAAAAGCACCTGACAAACCACCAACTTGGTTGCAAGCCATAACTCCGCCTTTTTTAACTTGATCGTTCAGGAGAGCCAATGCAGCAGTCGTTCCATGAGTCCCAACTGTCTCTAGCCCCATTTCTTCAAGAACACGAGCTACAGAATCACCCACTGCTGGAGTTGGAGCTAAACTCAAATCGACAATCCCAAAATCAACTCCGAGGCGCTCACTAGCCATTTGACCAACCAATTGACCAATACGGGTAATCTTGAAAGCTGTTTTTTTAACAGTTTCAGCAACAACATCAAAGCTCTGACCTCGAACTTTTTCCAAGGCACGTTTGACAACACCCGGTCCTGAAACACCTACATTGATGATGACATCTGCTTCACCTACACCATGAAAAGCGCCTGCCATAAAAGGATTGTCCTCTACCGCGTTGGCAAATACAACCAATTTAGCCGCCCCCATATCAGATAAAGAAGCCGTTTCCTTGATAATGCGTCCCATATCCGCTACTGCAGTCATATTGATGCCCGATTTGGTAGAACCGATATTTACTGATGAACAAACCTTATCCGTTTCTGCCAATGCACGAGGAATGGAGTTGATAAGGATTTTATCACCTTTTTGATAACCCTTTTGTACCAAGGCTGAAAAACCACCAATGAAGTCAACACCAATTTCTTTCGCAGCTTTATCCAGTGCTTTAGCTAAGACTACATAATCCGTCGCATCGGTAGCAGCACCAATCAAGGAAATTGGAGTAACTGATACCCGTTTATTTACGATGGGAATTCCCAGCTCAGCCGCAATTTCATCCCCAACAGCCACTAAATTAGCTGCTTTTGTAGTAATCTTTTCATATATTTTATCCGCAGCACGATTGATATCTGGATCGATACAGTCCAAAAGGGAAATCCCCATGGTAATGGTTCTAATATCAAAGTTTTGCTCCTCAATCATAGCGATTGTTTCGGTAACTTGTCTAATATCCATAAATACCTCCTAGATATTGTACATAGCATCAAAAATAGCCGCACTTTGAATATTGATTTTGACATTCAAAGTCTGACCAAAAACCTCAAATTCGTTTCTAAGATGAGTAAAATCTTGTGTTTCATCACTAGATACCACAGCCATCATTGTAAAGAATTCGTCCAAGACTGTTTGCGAGATATCATCAATATTTAAGCCTAATTCAGCAATTTTTGTCGCAACACCTGCAACAATTCCAGATTTATCTTTACCAACAACAGTAATAATAGCTTTCATGATTAAACTCCGTTTCTAACACAGAACGATATCCATTTCGGCCAAAAACAAAATAAAAAAGGGGGGATAGAGTAACTAAATTACTTAATAGTGAACGATTATCCAAGTTGAAACCCTAAAAAATCTCTTAGTTGATCTTGTACCAGACTAGTATTTTTTTTACCAAGTCGCTAGTTTAGAACTTGAAACTGATAGTATATTAGCTCATAACCTCTTTATAGAATATTTTTGAAAAAATGAACATTGTTGATTTTCTTTTTCAATAGTATAGCATATTTTCTAATAAAATACTCAAAAACGCCTGCTTACGAAATTGTTCTTTAGTAAAAAACAATTTCGTAAACAAGCGTCTACCTTATCATCTTATGATGAGTGTTCCCGCTAGGACATAAGTCCTAGCGGTAGACCAGAGCTAGACTAAGAGCACAAGACTCCATCATCATAACACTCAACAAAATTGATGATTTTATACTAATTCGATGATTGCCATTGGCGCTGCATCACCACGACGTGGTTCAGTTTTAAGGATACGAGTGTATCCACCGTTACGCTCAGCATAACGAGGTGCGATTTCTGAGAACAATTTTTGAAGTGCTGTAGTAGAAGTGTACTTATCAGTTGCTTCATCATAGTTTTCAGATGCGATTTCATTACGTACGAAAGCAGCTGCTTGACGAC